>CAZBDL010000466.1:0-3035 GCA_964490525.1 uncultured Victivallales bacterium
TTGGTCGGGCAGAACGAGATGAAACTGGCGTTGCTGCTGGCGCTGATCAACCCGATGAGCAAGGTCTCCGTGCTCTCCGTGCTCGCCTCCGCGGAGCGGCGCGGCGAGTTCCGCCAGGTCACCGCCCGCTCCTCCCTGGTCGCCGGCGGCATCCTGCTCGGGGCCATGATCTTCGGCAGCCTGATCCTCCAGGACGTCTTCCATGTCGAGATCCATTCCCTGCGCCTGGCCGGCGGCGCCGTGCTGTGCTGGGTCGGCTTCAACGCCCTGCGGCGCGGGGTCTTCTTCGAGCAGGAGACCAGCCGCCGCTTCGAGGACATGGCCCTGGTTCCCCTCGCCTGCCCGATGATCGCCGGGCCGGCCACCATCGCCGCCTGCATCGCCCTGCGCGCCAAGGAGGGCCTGCTGCTGCCCGCCCTCTCCCTGGCGCTCGCCCTGGCCGTCAACCACCTGATCATGTGCCTGGCGCAGGTCATCGCCGCCGTCCTCACCCGCTTCAACGTCCTCGGGGCCCTGATCCGCATCACCGGCCTGGTGGTCATGACTATCGGCACCCAGATGGCCCTTGACGGCCTCGCCGCCTGGCTCGCCGCCACCCGCTAGGCCTCAGGCCAGGCACCCTCGCAATCGCCGCGCAATGGATGCCAAATAGGTGTTTCATTTTTGTTATTTTTCGCTAATGTATTGAACATTTTTGTAACTTGCTTCCGGGGGCGGACGCCTTTCCGGCCTTGAACATCCGTTGTTATATCCTCCACATCATAGATTTGCATCATATTACCTGCGGCTGGCACGGGTTTTGCTAGTGCCATGTCGTCAAACGGCCGTAGCTTTTGCGGCGGCCGGATGTATCGTGAGCAAACACAGGCAACAGCGAGGTGCGCCATGAGTTCAAGGCAGCGTGAGGAAGCGATCCTCTCTTTGGGCCGCAAGGCCGTCGAGAAGGGGGCGGGGCGGGAACAGGCGATCACGGAGATTTACGGCGAGGACGTCTTCAACCTGAAGACCATGAAGGACTACCTGCCGAAGGATGTCTTCGGCAAGTTGTTGGCGACGATCCGCCAGGGAATGCCCTTGGATGCGAAGATCGCGGACGAGGTGGCGAACGCGATGAAACGCTGGGCGCTGAGCAAGGGGGCGAGCCACTACACGCACTGGTTCCAGCCGCTGACGGGGACGACCGCGGAGAAGCATGACGCGTTCATCGAGCCGGACGCCGACGGCGGCGTGGTGATGAACTTCTCCGGCAAGTCGCTGATCCAGGGCGAGCCGGACGCCTCGAGCTTTCCCTCCGGGGGCTTGCGGGCGACCTTCGAGGCGCGCGGCTACACGGCGTGGGACGCGACCAGCCCGGCCTTCATCAAGCGCGGCCTGAACGGCGCGACCCTGTGCATCCCGACCGCCTTCTGCTCGTACACGGGCGAGGCGCTGGACAAGAAGACGCCGTTGCTGCGCTCGATGGCGGCGCTCTCGAAGCAGGCGGCGCGGGTGCTGACCTGCTTCGGCGCCAAGCCGAAGAACCGCGTCGTGGCGACGCTCGGGCCGGAGCAGGAGTACTTCCTGATCGACCGCCAGTTCTACCTCTCCCGTCCGGACCTGCTGCAGACCGGACGCACCCTCTTCGGCTGCGTGCCCCCCAAGCACCAGCAGATGGAGGACCATTACTTCGGCTCGATCAAGCCGCGGGTGATGGACTTCATGTCCGAAGTCGACCATGCCCTTTGGTCGCTCGGCATCCCCGCCAAGACGCGCCACAACGAGGTGGCCCCGGCCCAGTTCGAGATCGCCCCGGTCTTCGAGGAGCTGAACCTCGCGGTCGACCACAACATGGTGGTCATGGACGTGCTGCGCACGGTGGCCGACCGGCATGGCTTCGTCTGCCTCCTCCATGAGAAGCCGTTCGCCGGGGTCAACGGCTCGGGCAAGCACAACAACTGGTCGATGGTGGCGGACGGGCGGAACCTGCTCGAGCCGGGCGCCGACCCGCAGGAGAACGCCATCTTCCTGACCTTCCTGTGCGCGGTCGTCCAGGCGGTCGACCGGCACGCCGAGCTGCTGCGCGCGGCGGTCGCCGGGGCCGGCAACGACCACCGGCTGGGAGCCAACGAGGCGCCGCCGGCGATCATCTCGATCTTCCTCGGCGACCAGCTCACCGAGATCCTCGAGCAGATCGAGAAGGGCGGGCGCAAGCAGGGGCGCGGGGCCGACACCATGCACATCGGCGTCGACTCCCTGCCCGAGCTGCCGCGCGACGCCACCGACCGCAACCGGACCAGCCCGTTCGCCTTCACCGGCAACAAGTTCGAATTCCGGGCGGTCGGCTCGAACCAGTCCTGCGCCGGCCCGAACGTGGTCCTCAACACGATCGTCGCCGAGTCCCTCGACGACCTCGCCACGGCGCTCGAGAAGCTGCCCCGCAAGGAGTTCAACGCCGGGCTGCAGAAGCTCCTCCAGGGCATCGTGCGCAAGCACAAGCGGGTGATCTTCAATGGCGACAACTACAGCGAGGACTGGCTGAAGGAGGCCGAACGCCGCGGCCTGCCGCACCTGCGCAACACCCCCGAGGCCCTCGACCAGCTGCTCTCCGACAAGGCCGAGAAGGTCTTCTCGAGCTACGGCGTGCTGAGCCGCACCGAGCTGCACTCGCGCTACGAGGTCTACCACGAGCAGTACGTCAAGACCATCCTCATCGAGGGGCGCCTGTCCCTCGACATGGCCAAGACCATCATCCTGCCCGCCGCGCTGCGCCAGCAGACCCTGCTGGCCGACAGCCTCGCCCAGCGCCAGCAGCTCAAGATCAACCTCGGCAACGCCCTGCTCAAGCGCCGCCTCGAGAAGCTTTGCGTCCTGGTCAACGACCTGTGCGCGGCGGCGGACGCCATCGAGGGCGCGATCGACGCCGGCAAGACGGCCGAGATCATCCGCCACCAGGGTCAGCTCCGCGTGGCCGCGGACCGCATCGAGCTGGAGGTCGACGACCAGTTCTGGCCCCTGCCCAAGTATGGCGAGATGCTCTTCCTCTACTGAGTCAGCCC
>CAZBDL010000467.1:0-3030 GCA_964490525.1 uncultured Victivallales bacterium
CGGGGACGCGGTCTTCCTGGAGGGCGGCGCGGTGCTCGTCGGCCGCATCCGCGCCCGCCAAGCCGAGGGCGTCCGCATCGCCGGCCCCGGCGTCATCGACGGCGAGGACCGCTCCCGAGAGGCGGGCGGCGGCGTCGGCATCGAGCTGAACCATTGCCGCGACGCTCGCATCGACGGGCCGCTGATGATCCGCCCCGGCGGCTGGATGTGCCGCCTTGGCGGCTGCCAGGGCGTCGCCGTCCACGGCCTGCGCCAGATCTCCAACCGCGGCGGCACCGACGGTGTCGACGTCGTCGGCTCGCGCGACATCCTCATCGAGAACTGCTTCCTGCGCAATGGCGACGACAACATCGCCATCAAGGCCCTGAACCGCAAGGTCATGTCCGCCTTCATCCGTCAGCGGCGCGGCGGCCGCACCGACCCCGAGGACAGCGACAACTTTGCCCGCGACGTCCGCGACGTGACCGTCCGCGGCTGCGCCTTCCTCAACAGCCACGGCGGCTCCGCCATGGAGATCGGCTACGAGACCCGCTGCGCCGAGATCTCCGGCATCCGCTTCGAGGACATCGACGTCATGGGCGTCCATGGCCATGGCAGCGTCTTCGGCATCCATAACGGCGACGAGGCCGACGTCCACCATGTCGCCTGGCGCGACATTCGCGTCGAGCACCATTACGACAAGCTCATCGATTTCCGCATCCTCGACTCGCGCTGGAATAGTTCGCGCCGCCGCGGCCAGATCCATGACGTCGCCATCCAGGACGTGCGCATCGTCCCATCCCCCTACAACGCCGGCTACACGCTGAGCGTCATCGCCGGCTGGGACGACGCCCATGCCATTGCGCGGGTCTCCTTGGACAGCATCCGCTGCGGCCCCCGTCGCCTGCGCACCCCCACCGAACTCGACCTGGTCACCCGCCACGCCCGCGGGATCGCCATCCGGTGAGCGGGGCCTGCCTGCTTGCTGTGTGCCCGCGATCGCCCTGGCCGACGCGCCCGCGTCCATTGTGCCGGATCCATGGCTGTGGTGCTTGCGGAATTCGCCAAAGTTCTTTCCATTGCCGCAGTGACATGCAAAGAAAGCCGCAAAAACTTTACTTGAGCCGTTGCTTATGTTATGTAATGATAATGCATTATGATTACATATGATTTCGGCCAATGTAAGGTTCATCTCTCCATGAAGTGAGCCATTCAAGGGAAATACGCGGCCACCGCCGCCACCGCGTCTTCAGCTATGCCCGATACCTCGTGGTCCTCAACGAAGGCACCGAGCCGATCGAGCGGGGAGGATGAATCAATATTCTCGTTGCCTGGGGGCACGCCGTTCCCGCGCCCATTGCGCCGGGCCCATGCCGTGGCGCTTGCGGAATTCGCGGAAGAAGCTCGAGCGCTGCGGATAGCCATGGTCGCGGGCGACCTGGTCGATGCCCTTGCCGCCAGCGAGCAGGTCGGCGGTGGCCATCGACAGCCGGTAGCCTGTCAGGTAGTCGTGCGGCGCCTGCCCCATGACCTCCTGGAAGTGCCGCCGGAAGCCGGAGACGCACATGTGGCAGCGCCCGGCCAGCTCGGCGACCGCCACCTTGCGGTCGTGGTGGCGCTGGATGAACTGCAGCGCCGGCGCGATCCGGGCAAAGCGCCCCGCATCCTGGACCGGCGGCGGGGTCGCGGCTGATGGTGCCGCCCCGGGTTTCCTGGCGATGGCCCCCAGCCGCGCAAAGAAGGCCAGCAGCAGACCGCGGACGCAATCGCGCCCAGCCTTGTCGCGCGGCGGCGGCACGTCCGCCAGTTGCCCCAGCAGAACCGCCAGCGACGGATGATCCTCGCCCGGCAGGACGTTGATGAAGGCGTCCGCCGAGAACGCCTGCGGCGCCAGGTTGCCGGTTTCCTCGCAGTATGCCCCAAGCAAGCGCAACGGGTTCACGAAGAAGAAGTCCCAGGTGCTGCGCCGTCCCTTCAAGCTGTTGGCATGGTGCGGATCGAGCGCATGGATGACCACCATGTCTCCGGGCTTGAAGGTCATCACCTTGCGCCCGACCGTAAAGACCCCCGCGCCCTCCCGGCACAGCCCGATCTCCACCGCATCGTGGTAGTGCGTCCGCGGCCTGCTGTCCCCGTCTTCGGGGGCCCACAGCCGATGCACATCGTGCCGGTAGGGGAAGGACTCGTCGAGCAGTCGGGACTCGAATTCGGCCAATGCCTGTTGGTTTTGGCGATTATGCATCAATCCATCCCTGTTTTGCCATTGCGGAACCATACGCGACTTGGTATCCTATTGCAAGAAGGAAAGGATCATCGCCATGTCGGACGCTGTCGCCATTACCATGGAGCCGGGGCGGGTTTCGCTGCGGGAATTCCGCCCGCGCGAGCTGGCGGTTGGCGAGATTGCGATCGTCACCGCCTATTCCTGCATCAGTCCAGGCACGGAACTGCGTTGCCTGTCCGGACGCCAGGTCGGCTCTCCGACGGGTGCCTTCATCCCGGGATACGCCTTGACCGGCAACGTCGTGCAAAGCCGTGCCCCCGAGTTGCCGGAGGGCACGCCGGTGTTCTGTGCGGGCACTCAGGCGGCGGGCGACCTGAGCCTGCTTTGGGGTGGGCACGTCAGCCTTGCCTTGACGCATGCTGCCCGCGCGACCGTGATCCCCGCCGGGGTTCCGCTGGACCTCGCCTCGCTGGCCGCGCTCGGGGCGATTGCCCTTCATGGTGTGCGCCGCGCGGAGATCCGCCGCGGCGAGCGCGTCGCCTGCGTCGGCCTCGGCCCGATCGGCCAGTTCTCCGCCCGCATTTGCCGCGCCCTCGGCGCCGAGGTCGCCGCCTGCGACCTCGCCGATACCCGCGTTGACGCTGCCAGCGCCGCTGGCGTCCGTGCCGAACCGGTCGGCGAGGACGGCCTGGTCGCCGCCTTGCGCCACCTCTTTCCCGAGGGCGCCGATGTCGTGGTCGACTCCACCGGCGTTCCTGCCGTCCTCCGCCAGTCCCTTGCCGGGTTCAAGGACATCCCGTGGGACAATTCCCGCCCGACCCCCAACC
>CAZBDL010000468.1:0-3023 GCA_964490525.1 uncultured Victivallales bacterium
CCCAATCCCTCGCCCCCGGCCAGCCCCCCCGCCCCGGCGTCTCGATCACCGACCCATGCCTCGGCTGGGACGAGACCGCCGCCCTCCTGCGCGAAATCCGTACTTCAACATGATGGCCCGGATCTTCTGAACCTGCGACGTTCGTGCCTCCAATGGCACTAAGATATGCCGCAGATTCAGCCAAGCCACATGCCGGAGACCACCAGGCAATCCCTCCCCCCCATCGCCACATCTCCCGCCAAGCGCCTGCAACTCCTTGTGCACCAATTATAATGAAACCCATTTCCCCTGCCTTTGATTTCTTCCGCGGGAAGACGATGACGTCGTCATAATCCATTGCAAAATGACGACGGGGTGGACAATATTCTTCCGTTCGGCATGTTCTCCGAACTGCTGGCCAGCGCCAGCCTGTGGGGCTGACCTGGACATCAACCATTAACCCTGTCGAAAGGATATCCGCACATGCCTGCGACGCGCCGCGACGTTGGACGGCGGGCCGGGGCCGATCCCGTTTCGGCCTGGTTCGGCGAGCCGAAGCTGGGGCTGTTCCTGCACTGGGGGCTGTACGCGCTGAACGGCTGGCACGAGCAGGACCAGTGGCGGCGGAAATGGCCGCGCGAGGCCTATGCGAAACTCGCCAGACGATTCACGGCCAAGAATTTCAACCCGGATCACTGGCTTGACGTGGCCGACGAGCTGGGGGCGTCCTACGTCTGCCTCACCGCCAAGCATGCCGACGGCTTCTGCCTGTGGGACAGCGCCCTGACCGAGTACACGTCGACCAACACCCCGTTCGGGCGGGACGTGGTCGGCGAACTGGCCGCCGCCTGCCGCCGACGCCGCATGCCGCTGTTCCTCTACTATTCGGTCGTCGATGAGCATCATCCGGCCTATCCGCATGCCGGGCGGCGCTGGGAATATCCGGCGCCCCTGCCGGGAGACCGGCCCTCGAAGGCGGCCTACCTGCGCTACCTGAAGGGGCAGGTCGAGGAGCTCTGCACGAAGTACGACAGGCTGCACGGCTTCTGGTGGGATGCGAACATCGCGGGCTGGCGGGAGCCCTCGGTGAACGCCATGATCCGCCGTCTCCAGCCGGGCATCGTGATCAACAACCGCGGCCTGGATCCGGGCGACTACGGCACCCCGGAGCGCGACTGGGACGCCTCGGTCGACACGGATCCGGCCTTCGCCAAGCCGATCGAGGCCTGCCAGGCGCTCGGCAGCCAAAGCTGGGGCTGTCGCCAGGGCGAGGACTACTACACGGAGACCCACCTTCTCCGGTCGATCGCCAAGGTCCTCGGCAAGGGCGGCAACTACCTGCTGAACACCGGGCCGCGCCCCGACGGAACCATTGCGCCCAGGGACCGGCGGATGCTGCGCCGCATCGGTGACTGGTTCCGGGCCACCCGCGAGGCGTTCGTCGGCGTCAAGCGTGTCCCGGGCGTCCTCGCGTCGCGCGACCTGCTCCTCGCCCGCAAGGATGCGCGGACCTACTACGCGATCCTGTGCCAGGTTCCCGCGACCCGGTCTCCCCAGCTCAAGCCCTTCGTGTCCCTGCCCGCCAAGGTCACTGAGCTGGCCACCGGGGAGGCGGTCGAATGCCGGAACGACCTCCTGCCCTGGGACCATGAGCATGGCGTCGGCTACCTGCGGCTGTACGATGTCCCGGAGCGAATCCTGCTCGGGACGGCCCCCGTCTTCAAGCTCGAATTCGGCAAGCCGCCGAAGACGGTCATTCCAACCCGGCCCGGAGGAGAGGTTGAGCCATGAACGTGAACGACGCCATTCTCGATCCCGCCTTCTGGCACAACTGCCCGGTGCCCGAGCCATCTCCGTCCGGGGGCGGCCACGTCCTGCCGCGCTTCCCGGCCGAGGTCAGGAGGCACCTGGATCCGGCGGCGCGGCCGCGGGCCCTCGACTCCTGCGGCGTCGAGCTGCGCTTCGTCACCGAGGCGCCGCTGGTGCGGGTCACGCTGGGCGCGCATGCCGAGGGCGGCGAGGTCCTGGTCTGGCTGGGCGACCTTCACGTGCAGCGGGTCGCCCTGCCGGCGGGCACGCCGGTGACCCTGCGCCTGGAGCGTCCGGCACACCTGGCGACGCTCGCGCCGACGACGCCCCTGCGCCGCCGCTTCTCGCCGGACCTCTGGCGCCTCGAGTTCGGGCGCGGGGCGGCGGTGCTGCACGGGCTGGAGACATTCGACATCCCGATCCGGCCGCCGCGGCCGGACGAGGTTCCCGCGCGCCGCTGGCTGGCCCACGGCTCCTCGATCACCCATGCCAACGCCAGCGGCTACGCCGCGCAGGCCGCCCGGCGCCTCGGCGTCGATGTCCTGAACAAGGGCCTGGCCGGCTCGTGCCATGCCGACCTGGCGGCGGCCAGGCATTTCGCGGCGCATGAGCGCTGGGACTTCGCCACCCTGGAGCTGGGCGTGAACATGCGCGGCTGCTTCACCCCGGAAGCCTTCCGCGAACGCGCGACCGCCTTCCTCGATCACCTCCGCCAGGCCCGACCCGAGGCCCCGCTCGGCATCATCACCCACTTCACCAATGCCCAGCACTTTCCCGCCGACCCGCAGGCCACCAGCGTCCTCCGCCAGCAGGCCTTCGACGAGACCCTGCGCACCTGGGTCGCCGCCCAGCGCGACGGCCGCATCCGCCTCTTCGAGGGATGCCGGATCCTCGACGACTTCACCCTGCTCAGCGCCGACCTCATCCATCCCACGCTCGAAGGCCAGACCCGCATGGGCGAGAACCTTGCCGCCGCCTTGACCGAGGCGGGATTCCTGGCCTGACCGTCCGCACCCCGGAAACGGAGGCCGGATATTTTCCTTTCCACAGGCCTTGACAGGCTCCTTGGCGGGGATAATGTAAACGTGTGCGGATAAACGTGTGCTTTAAGTCGCAGGCAAGCGACGGGAGACGGACGATGGCGGTGACGATCTGCGACATAGCCCGTGAGCTTGGGGTCTCGCACGCGACAGTCTCGCGGGTGCTGAACCGCAAGCCGGGGACGTTCATCTCGA
>CAZBDL010000469.1:0-3017 GCA_964490525.1 uncultured Victivallales bacterium
CCTGCTCACCCTCGTCATCGCCGTGGCCTTGGCCGCCTGCCACACCGCCACGCCCGAATCCACAACACCCCCAACGGCCATGACCTCGCAGGTCGGACGTCCCATCGAGGATGTCCTCAACCGGTGCCTCGGCCAGCGCGTCGAGTTCTACGATGCTGCGGGGAACAAGCTGACGGCCTTGCCGCAAGGAACGGGTGGCAGCGTCTCCGTCTTCCTGCCAGAGGGACAGGAAGGACAGGACAACTATGCCATCGACCAGGGCTGCGTGATCGTCCGCCACCAGCACAGCCACGGCGAGAGCTACCACCAGGGCATCTGGAAGGATGCCGCCCCGCAGTGAGCAATCGGCGTGCCCCCCGGGCTCCCGGCCCAGGCTAGGCGTCCGGCAGGCAATCCTCGTCGCCAAGCCCGTCCGGCTCGGGCACGGCCAAGGGCATGGGGCGCGACCAGGTCGCCACGCTCAAGGCGGAGGCCAGGGCCTCGGCCGCAAAGCCAAGGACAAGGAGCGCCCCGCAGGCGAGATGGTTGAGCAGGCCGAGGCGGTGGAGGAGCCAGGAGAAAAGGGCGATGGCGGCGACCCGCAGGACGGCGGCCACGGCCATGCCGAAGGTGCGGCGCTTCACCATCATGTGCCCATGGTAGAGGTTGCGGACGGTGATGATGAGCGGCGCCAGGCAAAGGATCCTGAGCACCCCGACCGCCTGCGCCAGCACCTCGCCCTCGGCGTTCAGGACCGTCGCGAAGAACCAACGGGCAAGGGGCGAGAAGGCCAGCGCCGCCATCGCCGCGGTCAGGCCGAGGGAGATGCGCACCATGAAGCGCCGTACCCCGTGCGGATCCCCGTGCCCGTAGGTCGCGTAGAGATGCCGGAACTGGTTGACCGGGTTCTGGAAGGTCATCGCCACGTCAAACGCGATCCGCAGCGCGGCGACCGTGACCACGGCGCCGGCCGTGAGGTTGATGAAGGCATACATGACCGGGCGGGACATGGCAAACATCCCGCTGGTCAGCGCCACCGGCCAGAAGAAGGCGAGGATCTGGCGGTGGGTGAGCGGCTGGCGATCCCTCCCCACGGGCTCCGGATGCACGATCCGCGCCGCCATCCAGAAGCCCAGCGCCAAGTGCAGGATATTCGCCGCCAGGGTGGCGCCGGCCAAGGTGGGCACCGGCGCCCAGCCCGCCCGGAAGCCGACCAGCAGCCACCCCGCCAGGACGCCCAGGTGCAGCAGGTTGAGGACGGTCACCGTCCGTGTCCGCTCCGCTTGCACGAGCAGACCGGTGAAGTAATGCCGCAGGGCGTTGACCAGCACCAGCGGCGCCAGCCAGCGCAGATAGCCGATCAGCCCGGGCAGCAGCGCCGACGGCACATTGAGGACGGCGACCAGCAGCCGCGGCCCGACCGGAAAGAAGGCGGCGATGCCCAAGGGCAGCGAGAGCAGCAGGCCGGCGCCTGCGACAAAGACCAGGCAGGCACGCCGCGACTGGGCGGAACGGCCCAGAACCGTGACCGTCTGCGGCACGAAGACCAGGAAGGCCGCCAGCAACTGGAAGCTGCTCGAGGCCATGGCAAACGTGGCCAACTGCGCCGGACCGCCAGGATAGCGGGCCAGCACGCCGTTCTGAACCTGCGACTCGATGATCATGATCAGGCTACACAGCGCCAGCGGCCAGTAGAACCGATGGTAGTCGGGCGCGCCACGGCTCCCAACCCCGGGGGAAACGTCCGTCCTGCCCATGGCTTGATCTTGGCACGGAAGGTGCAGTCCAGGCCACATGCCTCAGGCGGAGAAGCATGGCAGGCGTCATCTCGGCTTCCGGCTACCTCTGCCCATACGATAGCGGCGGCCGCCGCCTTCGCCAGCCGGAACGCGGCAGATTGATCGCCTCGATCAGGAATGCCCCGGAGGGCATGGCCTCGAGCTATCTGTCTTACCAGTAAGATTTTTGTCATTATTCTTACCAGCAAGAATGCATGCCGCGCCATTGCGCCAAGCAAGCCAAGCCAGGACTCTAGCCTGAATTATTCACGCGGCCAGTGGGGCGCAGGTGCTAGGCGGCGAGGCGCCGCTGTGGTGACCACCGCAAGCTGAAGCCAATCCGCCGACAGGCGGACGCCCCAATGGCCGCGCCTCCGGTAAAAAAGGCGGGCCTGATTTCGTCTTGTTATTCCTTGTTTACCATTGAATTATCTGTTTTGCTCGCCCTTTTTATGAATAATTCAGGCTAGGGCAATCGGGGGCCTGTCGTGCCCGTCGCTCCAGGCGATGACGAGGGCAGTTCCGAGGCGTGGACATGGCCAGCCTCCGGGGAGTGGCCGCCTGCCGCCAGGGGGTCGGCGAGGCGAAGGCCGGAAACCCGCCACGCATACAACCGCCCACGGTCGCCGGGGACATGCAGCTCAAGCCCCGCAATGTCCAGGCCGTCGACACGGACGGCGATGACCTGGAAGGGCCGTTCGGCATGATTGACGGCATGCGGGTCGGCCCTCCCCTCCCCCGCGCCGCGGCTCTTGATGATGCCCCGGAAGTCCTGGGGCGCAGGGACAAGGCACGTCACCCGACGCAACACGATGTCCTGCAACGGGGCGTCTTCGGCCCCTTCAAGGTAGATCCGGCCTGGCCCGGCCATGCGGAGGTCCTCGAAGCGGATGCGGCGGATGGCTCCGGTCGGGCCGCCATCGCCGAACCAGCGCGGGGTGGCGTCGACGATGACCGGGAAGTCATGCGTCGCCTCGACGTCAATGCCGACGAAGGCGATGTCCTCGTAGAGGCCGCCGTCCTTCATGTAGAGGCAAAGGGCGCGGGCCGTATCGCGGATGACGCAGTCGGCAAAGCGCACCCGGCGGATCGGGCCGAGCGACTCGGTGCCGAGCTTCAGGGCGGCACAGGCGCTGGACAGGCGGCAACGGCGGACATCGACATCCTCGCAGGCGTCGCCTTCGGTGCTCTTCAGGACGATGGCGTCGTCACCCGCCTCGATGTCGCAGTCCGCGATGGCCACACGACGGCAGCCATCCG
>CAZBDL010000470.1:0-3016 GCA_964490525.1 uncultured Victivallales bacterium
GGGTCAGTCTTGTGTGGTGGAGCCACTCTGCCCACGCAAGGTTGCTGGTGAGGACGTGGCTCGTTGGCAGTGGCGGCTTCAGCCGCTGCGCCCCGGGGCCAAGCGCCTGAAGGCGCCACTACGAACTCCAGCTCCCGCGCCCACACAGGACTGACCCCCTACGGGCCTATGCACAACCCTGCCTTGACAATCGCCGGAAAATTTCGTATGATTGGCAGGTACGTTCAGGGACAAGGACCATATGGACCACGCTGCGGGAGGGACTTCATGATTCGTGCCATTGTTACGCGGCGGCCTGACGGGCCGGTTCGGCCCCAGGCTCCATTCACTTTGATCGAGCTGTTGGCCGCGCCAGCCGTAGCCCATCGGGCGAAGGCAAGTTCAATGCGGGCATTCACCCTCATTGAACTGTTGGTGGTGATCGCCATCATCGCCATCCTGGCGGCAATGCTGTTGCCGGCCCTGCAGCTGGCCCGGGAGAAGGCCCGCTATGCCCGCTGGCTCGGGGTCCGTGAAGGCATCCACCGTGACCCGACCGGGGTCGCGTACTACGTCTTCGACGAGAGCTTCATCAGCGGCGGGCAGGTCGAGAACCATGCCACCTTCACCGATGCCCTGAACTACCAGAAGCGCAACTATGACCCCAGCAAGATGAAGATGACCCTGACCAACTGCCAGGTCGGTCCCGCCTATGGCCGCTTCATGGGCTCCGGAGGCATGAGGGTGGGCATGAGCGGCTACGGCAAGGTTCCCTATACCAATGCCTTCGACCTGACCGACGAGATCACCCTCGAATGCTGGTTCCTGCATACCGTCGATGCCGGGTGCGTCGCCAACCTGGTCGGCAAGAACCAGACCGCCGCCACCCTGGCCTACAGCCTCAAGTTCGAGGGCAACGCCGGCGGCGCAAACCAGGTTACCGGCCTCTTCCAGGACCAGGGCGGCACCACCCGCCAACGCACCTCGACGGTCACCTTCAAGAAGGACACCTGGAACCATGCCGCGATGACCTATGACGGCACGGTCCTCAAGGTCTTCGTCAACGGCCAGCTGGCGGGCTCAACCACGCCACCGGCCGGCACCAAGATCAAGGCCACCGGGCCCGTCGACACCCTCAGCGTGGGGGCGCCCAACGATGGCGGCTGGTCCTTCGGCAACAGTCCCGGCGGCTGGATCTCTGAGGCGGCGGTCTATGCCCGTGCCTTGCCCCAATCTGAAATCATCGGGCATTACACCCAAGGGGTCAATGTCCCGTAAGCGGCGAAGCGCCTCCTGCTTGCCCTTGCCCCAGGAGCGCGTCCCTGACGGTCGGCAACACCTTCCGAAGACCGCCGCTTGCCGTCAGACAAGCCATCTTTGGTTCATGGAACCAGTTCCTTAATTATCTGTGGTCGCGCCTGCCGGGGGAAGGGCTACGCTGGGCTCGGGGATCAGGCGGAAATGGATTTCCGGCGGGACGGCGGTGCGGACGTTGCCGAAGGCGCCCTCGCGACAGCGGCGCAGGGCCGGCTGGTGACCGGGCATCTCGGCGGCGATGCGATATTCGCCGGCAAAGAAAAAAAGCCCCTGCCAGACCCGACAGGACAACGGCGTGGTCCCGACCTCCTTGCCGTCGATGCGGACCAGGGCGCCGGGCGGATCGCTGGTGATCGCCACGGTGCGGCAGCCAGCCAGGGCCAAGATCAGCCATCCCCCGGCCAGGGCGATGGCCAGGCGACGCCAGGGAATCATGCCGGGCTGAAACATGCGGAAATCCCGTCCGGACTGAACTACAGCTCGACGCCCGTCTCCGGGTCGATGAGCTTGAACTCCTCGTGGTGGAGGCGGTCGTCCGCCCGGAAGGTCAGCTGCTGGCCGTATTCCTCCTCCAAGGCGGTGAACAGCCCGGCGTCCTCGTTCTTGAGGCGGGCGAGGACGGCGGGATGGAGCTGGACGCGGATCGCGAGGTCCTTCTCATGCTGGTGGCGGATGAGGGTCTCCTCGAGGCGGCGTTGGATCTCGACGCTCATCGTCAGGGAGGACTTGACCCGGCCCCGGCCCGAGCAGTAGGGGCAGGAATCGAACATCGTGTCGCGCACGCTCTCGTGCTCGCGCTGGCGGGTCATCTCCATCAGGCCAAGCTGGGAGATGGGCAGGATGCGCGAGCGGGCGCGGTCGGCGCGGGCATGGCGGCGCATGCGCCCGAGAACCTCGGCGCGATGCTTGGCGGGGCGCATGTCAATGAAGTCGATGACGACCAGGCCGCCGACGTTGCGCATGCGCAGCTGGCGGGCGATCTCGTCGCAGGCTTCGAGGTTGGTGCGCAGGATGGTCTCGGGCTGGTCCTTGCCGGAGCGGCTCTTGCCGGTGTTCACGTCGATCGCGATCAGGGCCTCGGTCTCGTCGAAGCAGATGCGTCCGCCGCTGGGCAGCTCGACCTCGCGGTTGAAGATGCGCCGGAGCTGCTCGCTGACCTTGTAGTGCTCGAAGATGGGACGTGCCTTCTGATAGAGGATGACCCGCTCGGTAAGGGCCTGGTCAACGTAGCGGGTGACGAAATCGCGGGTCCGGCGCCAGGTCTCGGTGTCGTCGACGACGACTGCGTCGATCTCGTCCGTGAACAGGTCGCGCATGGTCTGCTCGAG
The DNA here is from genome assembly GCA_964490525.1 of uncultured Victivallales bacterium. Taxonomy (GTDB): domain Bacteria; phylum Verrucomicrobiota; class Lentisphaeria; order Victivallales; family CAZBDL01; genus CAZBDL01. The sequence continues at coordinate 2,625 of CAZBDL010000470.1, forward strand.
CAGGTTCGGCTCGTGATGGAGCAGGGCCGGGGCGCGCGCCGAGGCGCGCTTGGCGTTGATGTCCTTCCAGAGCGCCAGGAGCATGTCCGCATCGCGCTTGAAGTACAGCGGATCGGCCCCCTCGGCGTTGGTCCGGCAGATGAAGCCAGCCTTGTCGGGGTTGTCCAGGCCCGAGAGCACCTCGCGGATGCGCCCGCGCTCCTCGCGGTCCTCGATCTTGCGCGAGACGGCGGTGGTGCTCTCATAGGGCAGCAGCACCAGGTAGCGTCCGGGAATGGAGAGGTTGGTGGTGACGCGGGCGCCCTTGGGGCCGATCGGGCCCTTGCTGACCTGGACGATGATCTCCGAGCCGCGCGGGAAGAGGCTGGGGATCTCGTCGGTGCCGATCTGCT
>CAZBDL010000471.1:0-2998 GCA_964490525.1 uncultured Victivallales bacterium
CGCCCGCAGGCGGGGCAGGGACTCGCGCGGGTCGAGCTTGAGGAGCAGGAAGCGCTTGTCGTCGCGTAGCAGGACATTGTAGTGCGGGGCGTATTCCTTGATCAGCCGGGATTCGAGGAGCAGGGCCTCGGTCTCGCTGCGCACGGGATGGCATTCCCAGGCGGCGATCGACCCGACCAGGGAGCGCAGGCGCGGGTCGGCCAGGCGCTGGCGGGATTTTTGGAAGTACTGCGCGAGCCGGCGACGCAGGTCGACCGCCTTGCCGACATAGATCACCTTGCCGGCCAGGTCGCGGAACACGTACACCCCCGGGGTGCGCGGCACATCGCCGGGATAGAACCCGGATGCCGGGCCAGCGGCGGACGTGGTAGAGAGGGCCATGGCGGATTCGGGAGTGGGGAGGTGACGCCCCGTCCCCGCATGGGACGAGGCTAGGGCAGGATGCGGATGACCGGCGGGCTGGACAGGTCGGCGAACCCGGGGGTGCGCCAGAGGGCGGCGGTGGAATCCGGGTCGAGGAGCAGGGCGGCGAGGCGCCCGCCCGGCTGGTTGAGCGGCACGGTCAGGGGCTCGTCGTCGGTCGTGGGCATGGCCGTCGCGCGGGTCTCGAAGCGCAGGTCATGGCGCATCAGCCAGGCAGCGACTTCGGGGACGCGGGCGGTGATGCGGTAGGCCTTGGCCGGCGGCAGCGAGGGGCCGCCGTGGATGTCGCCGCGGTAGGCGAAGGTGCGCGGCTCCAGCTCGCCGTCGGCCAGGCGACGGAGGTTGACGACGATCGTCTCCTGGCCGGGCATCGGCACGTACTCGGCATTGGCGGCGAGGGGCCAGGTTTCCGCACCCTGCTGCCCGAGCTCGGCCTGGCGGGCGGCGTCGACCGCCGCGCGGATTTCGCCCCGGCGGGCAATGCAAACCTGGACGAAGGCGAGCAGCGAGGCATGCTGCTTGCGGGTGCGTTCGGCGATGTTGCGGGGGGTCGGATAAGTTCCGGACGAGGGGTCGAGACGGTTCTCGACGAGGAAGGAGACGCAGCCGCGCAGCCCGGCATAGTTGCGCAGGTTGCGCAGGGAGACGCCGCCATGGACCAGGGTCTGGTCAAGCCGGGTGATCTCGCCGATGTAGCGCTGGGCCGGGACGCCCGCCGCCACGGTGGCCGCGATGGTCTCCGGCAGCAGCACGCCGAAGCACAGCTCGCGGATGGGCGGCGCCACGGCGGGATGGTTGGCCGTTTCGAACTGGGCCTCGAAGTCGAGCAGGTAGCCTTGGGCGCCGAGGGTCTTCTTCTTCCAGACCGCCGATTCGTGCAGGTCGAGGACGGCATCCGGGCGTACCCCGGCGAGCAGGCGCGCCAGGGCCCGGGTCTCCGGCTGGGTCAGCAGCGTGAAGTCGGTGCTCAGGTTGACCTGGGCGGCATTGACCCGGCGGTTGCGGTCGCGTCCGTCGGGATTGAGGTTGGGGACGAGGACATAGCGGATGGTCGCCGGGCCCAGGGCGGTGTCCCGGGGCGTCCGCAGGTGACACCAGGGTTCCGTGTCCGCGAGCAGTTCCCCGGCGAGCTGCAGCAGGGCCTCGCCGCCGGAGGGCTCCATGCCGTGCTGGGTGCCGACCAGCAGGAAGGTCAAGGGACGCGCCGGGTCATCGGGCGGGTCGCAGGTGAAGTCCCCGATGAGGAGGGCCTCCAGGGGCAAGCCGCCGGCGCTGACGCCAAAGGGCTCCAGCTTAGCCTGCCCGGGGAACCGCGCCGCGAGATCTGCAAGCCGTTGCGAGACCTCGGCATTGCTGGCGATGCCGGGCTGCCCGCGTCCCTCCGGGCCGACGGCGCGGCAGGCCGTGATGATGATGAGGACGACCATGCCCGCCGCCATGACGAGGGCCAGTTGCCAAGCCGTTGTGCGAAGGGTGCTGTCCATGTCGCCAGGCCTATGGTGTCGCCACGGCATTGCCGTCGAGGATGGCCCGGATCCGGGCCATGGCCTCGTCGTCCAGGCGTTCGGCATCGGCGCTGGCCTGGAGGGTCTCGGTGAGCTGGGCCGGACGCGAAGCGCCAAGGATGACGGTGCTGACGCGGGGATTCTTGAGGCACCAGGCGATGGCCAGGCGCGGGAGGGAGAGGCCAAGGCCGTCGGCCACCGCCGCCAGGCGCGGGACCATGGCCAGGTTGCGTTGGCCGTCCGGGCCTTCGATCCGTGCCCGCAGCCATTCGTAGCCAGGCAGGGCCAGTCGGGAATCCGCCGGGACGCCCTGGTTGTACTTGCCGGTCAGCAGACCGGAGGCGAGGGGCGACCAGACCGTTGTGCCGAGGCCGTGGCGCTCATAGAGCGGGGCATATTCGCGCTCGACGCGCTCGCGGGCGAAGAGGTTGTATTGCGGCTGCTCCATGGTCGGCGGAGTCAGGCCATGCTGTCCGGCCACGGTGAAGGCCTCGGCGATCTCCTTCGCCGACCACTCGCTGGTACCCCAATAGAGAACCTTGCCCTGGCGCACCAGCACGTCCATCGCCCGCACCGTCTCCTCGATCGGCGTCTCCGGATCGGGGCGGTGGCAGAAGTACAGGTCGAGATGATCGACCTGCAGCCGGACGAGGGCCTGGTCGCAGGCCTCCATGACATGCTTGCGGCTGAGGCCGCGCTGGGTCGGGCCAGGATGTGGCACGGCCCCGAAGAAGACCTTGCTCGAGACGATCCAGCTGTCGCGCGGCCAGCCCAGCCGCCGCAGGGCCTCGCCCATGATCCGCTCGGACTCGCCCGCCGAATAGCCCTCGGCATTGTCGAAGAAATTCACCCCGGCGTCGTAGGCCACGCGCATGCAGGCCATCGCGCCGTCCACGTCCAGCTGCGTCCCGAAAGTCACCCACGAGCCCAGCGAGAGTTCGCTGACCTTCAGGCCGGAGCGGCCCAGCCGACGGTAGTTCATGACCTCCTCCTAGCCTGAATTATTCATAAAAATGGCGAGAAAAACAGATAAATCAATGGTAAATAAGGAATTACAAGACGAAATCAGG
>CAZBDL010000472.1:0-1473 GCA_964490525.1 uncultured Victivallales bacterium
CAGCGGCGCGTGCACCGTCGAGGTGCCCCGGGCCATGGCGGCGACGGCCGCCGCGCGGACGGCGTGCGACTTGGATCCCGGCACCGCCAACTCGCCGCCGATCCTGCCGGGCTTGACCTTCAAGGTGGCCATGCGGAAGCTCCTCCAAGGAAACGGTGCGGTGTTGATGCGACGCGAGAGGGGGAACGCTCAATCTTGAACGGCTGGAAAAATGGGCATGCGGGGATCCATGGTTCGGCTGGTCCTTCATTCGCCGGGCGATGGGGCGTTTGCCCCCCCGCCGGGCCGGGGCAAATCGCGGCGCGGGCGGAAGCCAGTGCCGGAGCAGGCGGCGCACGGCGTCACCGACTTGCCGGTGCCCTGGCAATCGGGACAGGGGACATTGCCGGAACCGGCGCAATCCGGGCAATCGGCCTCGACCTCGACCGAACCGGTGCCGCCACATTCCTTGCAGGCCATGATGCCGAAGCGCTTGCCAGTGCCCTGGCACGCCGCACACGGCTTCTTCTCGGTGATCCGCCCCGTCCAGCGGCAGCGCTTGCAGGGGAGCTTGCCGTTGCCGGCGCAGGGGGCGCAGGGGGCCTCGACCTTGCCCTTGCCGTCGCAGGCCGGACAGGGCACCGGCTCCTCCCAGAAGCGGCGGTATTGCGTGAGCCGGTTGATGACGGCGTCGAGCCGGCCATCGCCCTCGACCGTCACGGCGAGCGCCTCGGCACGGGCCAGGAGCTGGTCGACGAGGACGGGGTCATTGCCGCGGACCTGGCGCTCGAGATCGCCGATCTCGTCATTCCCGGGGGCAACGACAAGCTTGTCCCCAAGGAGGGCCGGGAGCTCGCCGACCGGCTGGTCGAGCATCTCCAGGGAAAGGAGAACCGGCTTGAGTTCGGGATCTTCGGCACCCAGCTGGCGGGCGACGGCGACGTAGAAGGCGCAGAGCTGACGCCGCAAGGGATTGTGCAGGCTGCGCCCGGCAGCGAGGGAGGCGATACGGGCGGAGACGCGTTCGGCCAGGTCAAGGTCGGACACGGTGCCGGAGGAGGCAGACGGGGCCTTGCCGTCCGCGACGCCAGCCTCCAGCTCGGCGAGCTGCGGATGCTCGGGCAGGAGATGCCGGGCGATGGCCAGGTAGAGCCGCCCCTTGGGATCGTCGAGCCGGGCCGCCAGGAGATTGTTGGCGGCAACGGCAAAGGCCTGGGCGACGGCCCGGTCGGCATCGGCGTCGGCCACCTCCAGCGCGCCGGCCTCGGGCACGCTGGTCTCCGGCGGCTGCAGCCCGATCTCACCGCCAATGTTGTTGACCAGGTCGTAGAGGCGCAGGAGAGGGTTGGTTGCGCGCCAGCCGACGATGCTGGTCTCGACCATGCGCCGCGCCAGCTCGTCGGCGGGATAGGCCGCAACCGTCAGCGCCAGCGGGGTGGTGATGGCATTGACCTTGCACATCTCGCAGATGCGCCAGGCCTCGGTGGCCAGGGA
>CAZBDL010000472.1:1573-2993 GCA_964490525.1 uncultured Victivallales bacterium
TGATGGCATTGACCTTGCACATCTCGCAGATGCGCCAGGCCTCGGTGGCCAGGGAGAGGGGGTCGGCATCCATCAGACAGGGGGTCTTGCCGACGGTGACGATGAACTGCCGGCTGATGGCGTGAAGGCGGGTCATGGGACCGTCCAGGGTCTGGCGCTCACGGTCCCAGTCGAGGCGCTGGTAATGGGGCACGCGCTCGCCCAGGCTCTGCTCGGCGATGTCGAAGGACAGTCCGCGCCCGACGCGCAGCACGCGGACGCCGTACCAGGCAATGACGCTGGCATCCTTGAGGTCGATCTTGCCGGGGCGCATGGACTTGCCGCAGATCCCGCGGATCGTGGCCTTGAGGTAGAAGTTCTGGTATTCCGCGGCCTTGAGCTTGACCTGGGCCTTCTCGCGCATGAAGAAGCTGTGCACGGCGGCGAACTGCGCATCCCCGGCCTCGGCGGCGAGGGCCATGATGCGTCCGTCCTGCAGGAGGATGGCGGTGCCGCCGGTGCGCAGCGTCTCGACGTCCGAGACGAGGGCGGTGACGGTGACCTCCTGGCCATCGTAGACCTCGCGATGCCCTTCCTTGCCGTGGTAGAATTCGAGGAACTTGTAGCCGGCCATGGCCCAGGGGACGGACTCGCGGGTCTGGCGGATCACCGGCTTCGCCGGACGTGGCGGCGGCTCGGGCTCCTGGCCACCCGACGGCAGGGCCGCACCCCCCGTCGCCAACAGGAGGATCAGGCCGCGGATGGGCATCAAGAGCCGGGCCGGGATCATGCGCCATCCCCCCGGAAGTGGTGCGCCAGGGCCCACAGGCCCAGCCCGGGGTTGGCGATGAAGAAGACGGGCTCGCCGTCGACCTCGTTCATCCCGGGACGCAGGCGCTGCGGGTCGTAGCGCCGAACCATCTCGGCGTAGGGAACGGAGGCGAAGCCCGCCGCGCGCAAGGCTTCCGGCGGCATGCCGGGCCCAGGACAGTAGGTGATGCGGAAACGTCCCTCGCTGGAGCCGTGGATGAGGTGGGCCGCCGCGCTCAGGTTGGCGCGCAGCTCCTCATGCTCGGCGACGGCGGCCAGAGTCGCCGGCGTGCCACGATAGCCGTACTTGCGGATCAGGCGGTCGATCTCGGGATCCTCGCCGAATTCACGCAAACCCGGGGCCAGGACAATCAGCTCGCCGTCGTCGGCCAGGGCCATGCGCGTGCGGTAGACCGCCTTGTTGCCCAGCCAGGTGCTCTTGAACTCCTCGGGGTCGAGGTGGACGACGACCTTGCGCAGGGGGGCATCGAGGAGGTCGAGGTTGACCTGGCGGCTGAGATCCGCCGCCCGGCGGAAGGCCGCCTCGCCGCCGCAGAACAGGCCGCGCATGACCATCTTCCCCGCCGCATGGTCGCGTTGCATGACCGTCAGCGCGTAGTGGATCGGCAGG
>CAZBDL010000473.1:0-2985 GCA_964490525.1 uncultured Victivallales bacterium
CCTTCCCCCGCGTGGACTTTGACACCACCGGCTACGCCAAGATGACTCCCGCCTCGAACGACATCCGCATCTACTGCGGCGCCTACGACCAGCGCGGCGCGGGCTTCCCGCGCCTGGACGGCGCCGCCCTCGACATCGGCTCGGTCGAGCGCCCGTCCGGGCCGCCGACCTACACCGTCACCTACGACGGCAACGGCAGCACCGGCGGCACCGTCCCGACCGATTCGAACAGCCCCTACGAGGAAAGCGAGACAGTCACCGTCCTCGGCGCCTGCTCGCTAGTGCGGACCGGCTACACCTTCAGTTCCTGGAACACCGCTGCGAACGGCTCGGGCATGAGCTATGCGCCGACGGCGACGTTCGCCATGCCCGCCGCCAATGTCACGCTCTACGCCCAGTGGACGGCTAACCAGTACACGGTCAGCTTCGACGCGAACGGCGGCAGTGCCGCCGACCCGGGGAGCAAGCAAGTGACCTTCGATGCGGCCTACGGAGCTCTGGCGACGACCAGCCTCCCGGGCTACGCCTTCAACGGCTGGTTCACCGCCGCCGAGGGCGGCACGCAGGTGGAGCCTACCACGACCGTCTCAACCGCCTCCGCCCACACCCTCTACGCGCAGTGGACGCTCATCCCGGTCTCGGTCGTCACCGACAAGGACACGGTCAATGTGCCCGAGGGCGGCACCGAGACCTTCCAGGTCCGGCTCTCCGACCAGCCCTCCGGGAATGTCACCGTCACGGTTTCGCGCACCGCCGGCGACACCGACATCAGCGTTCAGTCCGGAGCTTCCCTCGCCTTCACCACCGTTAACTGGAACACCTGGCAGACGGTGACCTTGGCGGCGGCCGTTGACGCCGACACCGAAAACGGCGAGGCCACCATCACCTGCGACGCGAGCGACCCGGCTTACCTAGACAAAAATGTCTCTGCTGCGGAAGTGGACCACGACTACACCCTCACCGTGAACGCGGGCGCGGGCGGCTCCACGACGCCTTCCGGTGCCTCCCTGCGCACTAAGGGTGTCGCCGTGGCTCTTTCCGCCACTCCGGACAGCGGCTATGACTTCGTCAACTGGACCGGCGACACCGCCGGCATCGCCGATGTCAACAGCGCCTCGACTACGATCACCAGTTCCGTTGATGCCACGGTCACAGCCAACTTCCAGTTGGCCAGCGGCGGCGGCACCCGCACCGTGCTCATTGACTTCGGCACGGTGGATTACCTGACTGTCGGCAACTGGAACCATGTGAATACCGGAGCGGCCGGAGAGAAGGTCGCGAATGCGATCGACACGGACGGCATCGCCACCGGCATGCGGGTGTCCATGGGCTCGGGTTGGGCCAACGCCGCCATCAACATGGGGGTCAACGCGGACGGACTTTATCCCGCCACCGCGATCCGGGACTACATCTACTCGACTCCCGCCGCGGAGGGCGGCAGCGCCACCATCCTCCTGCAGGGGTTGGACAATTCGAAGACCTACGCCGTGACATGCTTCGGTTCGCGGGCCACCACTGCCGACCCCGACCGCATCGTCGCCTACTCCATCGGCGCCAGCAGCCAGAACCTCGACATCCTCGGCAACACCCTGAACGCCGTCACCTTCACGGGCGTATCTCCGGTCTCGGGTGTCATCACCATCACCGCCACCGAGAACAACAACGTCAATTATGCCTACATCAACGTGGTGGAGGTCGCCTGGGTTGAGGGCCCGGACATCGTGGTGACCCGTGACGCCACGCCGATCACAAACGGGGGTTCCGACGTGATCGCAGGAAGTCAGGCGGGTGTTGGCACGGCCCTCTCCTACGCCATTGCCAACGCGGGGGTCGAGAATCTGACCCTGTCCAGTGCGGTGATCAGCGAGAGCGCCAACTGCAATGTGGTAATCGACTCACAGCCCACCAGTCCAGTCGCCCCCGCCGGGAGCAGCACCCTCGCGCTCACCCTCACCCCCGTCGCCAGCGGAGCGTGGAGCGCTCGCGTCACGATCGAGAACGGCGACTCCGGCGACAGCCCCTTCACGTGGCTGATTCAAGGCGCCACGGACGGCATCAACTACACGGTGAGCTTCCAGACGGACGGTACGGCGGGAGCGACCCTGAGCGGCACCACGACGCAGACGGTGGCGTCGGGCGGCTCGACCAGTGCCGTCACCGCCAACGCCCCAGCCGGGTACCACTTCGTCAATTGGACCGGCAGCCTGACCAGCACTGACAACCCGATCACGGTTACGAATGTCACTTCGGGCATGACCCTCACCGCGAACTTCGCCGTTGACGGAGCTGTCACGCGCATCCTCTTTGTGGGCAACAGCTACACCTACTCCAACGGGGCGGCGCTGGCTGATCGCGTCACCGACCTCAACGGCACCACCTACGGCGGCGTTCCGGCTATTTTTGACAAGTTGGCCGAGGAGGGGGGCTTCACTGGATTGGAGGTTTCCCATCTCGTGGTGGGCGGCTCCACGCTGGAGGCGCACTATGACTTGCGACGCGAACTCATCAACCAGGCATGGGATCTAGTGATCCTGCAGGAACACAGCGACCGGCCCACGGTTCAACTGGGCGATGTTCCCGCCTTCCGCGCGGCGGTGCAAAACCTGAAGGCTTGGGTGGAGGCGCAAAACCCCGCCGTAAAGATCACCCTCTATGAGACCTGGGGCAAGCCGCTGAACCTGATGAACGGCAACTATGGCACCCTTTACGAAAACCAGGACGACCTGCGGGCGGGCTATGCGGGGGCCGCCACGGCACTGGGCTTGGAGGGGTGGGCTCCGGTCGGCGATGCCTTCATGCGCGCCGTCGCCACCGGGGTCGGCTATGACGCCGAGCACAACCCCACCCCGCCGCCGGACGCGGCCAGCCTTTGGGTCAATGATGACACCCATCCCACCGCCGCCGGCTCCTACCTGGCCGCGCTGGTGTTTTACGCGAAGCTGTTTGATGCCGATCCGCGCACCCTGCCGACCGGCACGGGCAGCG
>CAZBDL010000474.1:0-2975 GCA_964490525.1 uncultured Victivallales bacterium
GTGGTCGCCATCCTGCTCGTCGGCATCGTCGTCGGCCCCCACGCCCTGGACATGGTCGGACACCTCAGCTTCTTCCTGCGGGGCTACCCCCAGGAGCAGCTCTACACGGTCATCGACGCCTTCGGCCTGCTCGGCCTCGTCTTCCTCATGGCCCTGGCCGGCATGGAGGTCAACATCCCGATGCTGTTGCTCGAGAAGCGGGCGGTGATCTTCCTCAGCGTCCTGACCTTCGCCATCCCGGCGGCGGCAGGCTATGCCGTTTACGCCCACTTTGTCCCCCAGGACACCATCGGCAAGTGGGTCTACGCCTCGCTCTTCGCCTCGCACTCGGTGGGCATTGTCTTCCCCGTCATCCGCGAGCTCAAGGTGGTGCAGACCCGCTTCGGGGTCGCGGTGCTGGCCTCGACCGTGATCACCGACCTCGCCAGCCTCGTCCTCCTCGCCGTCTGCGTGCAGATGAAGCGCCACGAGATCCCTGAGGGCGTGGCCGGCAGCATCTCCCTCTTCGACCATCTCGACCCCGCCCTCTTCGGCCCCCTCTTCTTCCCCGTCTTCATCCTCGCCATCCTCGGCTTCATCGCCGCGGTCATGTGGCTCATGCCCTTCATCGCCCGCCATGTGCTCGGGCGCCTCCACCCCCATGACGACGCCCGCCTGACCTTCTTCCTGATGGGGGTCCTGGTCGTCGTCCTCATCGGTGAGGCCATCGGCGTCAACGTCATCGTCGGCGCCTTCATCGCCGGCATGGCCATCGTCCGCGTCCCCGCCTTCCATGCCCAGGGCGGCATCCTCCACAAGAAGATCGAGGGGCTCGGCTACGGCTTCGTCATCCCCTTCCTCTTTATCTCCATCGGCATGAAGACCGACCTCGGCACGGTCGTCGCCGCCCGGGAGAATGCCGTCATCGTCGCCGTCACCTGCCTCGCCCTGGTGCTCAGCAAGGTCGCCTCCGGATGGCTGGCCCTGGTCCTCGCCGGGTTCTCCCACCGCAAGGGTTTGTGCGCCGGCCTGATGACCGTGCCCCAGCTTTCCGCCACCCTCGCCGCCGCCGCCATCGCCCTCCAGCTCGAGATGCTCGACGCCCGCTTCTTCAACGCCATCGTCTGCCTCTCCGTCGTCACCACCCTCCCCATCCCCATCCTCACCCGCTTCCTCATCCACAAGCTCGACATCACCTTCACCAGCGTCGAGGACCAGATCGCCCGGCTCCCCGACCACGACCTGACCGTCGACGAGGATTTGATCTGACGCCCGCGCCCCCGGGGCCGCCCCTCACCGTCCGGACATAACCATGGACGTCTCGCCGTTGCTGCCGATCCGCGACCCGGCCCTGATCTTCACCTTGGCCATGGGGCTGATCCTGCTTGCCCCGCTGCTGGCGGCGCGGGTCCCGATCCCGGCTATCGCCCTGACCATCGGCGCCGGCATCGCGGTCGGGCCGCACGGTCTCGGCCTGCTGGCACGCGACGAGACCATGCTGCTCTTCGGCGCCTTGGGCATCCTCTACATCATGTTCGTCTCCGGCCTGGAGATCGACCTGCACCTGCTGCGCAAGAACGCCGCCCACAGCGCGGTCTTCGGCATGCTCACCTTCGCCCTGCCCCAGTTCATCGGCATGGCCGCCGCCTGCGGACTGCTCGGCCTCGACCTGGTGCCCGCCGTCCTGCTGGCCAGCATGTTCGCCTCGCACACCCTGCTGACCTATCCCCAGGTCAGCCTGCTCGGCCTGGCCAAGGGGCGGGCCGCCACCACCTGCATTGGCGGCACCATCATCACCAACCTCCTCGCCATGCTTATCCTCGCGGCCATCGCCAGCGGCGCCAAGGGGGAGCTGGCCGGGGGATTCTGGATCCGCTTCGCCATCGCCATGGTGCTCTACGCCGCCGTCCTCTTCCTCATCGTGCCGCGCCTGGCCCGATGGTTCTTCCGGCGCCTCTCCGACGGCGGCATCGGCGACTTCGCCTTTGTCATGGCCATGCTCTTCGCCTGCTCCTGGCTGGCCGGCAAGGCCGGGATCGAGCCGATCATCGGTGCCTTCATGGCCGGCATCGTGCTCAATCCCCTGATTCCCGAACGGGGCGTGCTGATGAGCCGCATCACCTTCTTCGGCAACGCTTTCCTCATCCCGTTCTTCCTTCTATCCGTCGGCATGCTGGTCAACCTGGGTCTGCTCGCCAATGCCCGCGCCTGGATCGTCTCCCTGGTCATGATCGCCGTCGCCCTCGTCACCAAGCTGCTCGCCGCCGAGGCCTTCGGGCGGCTCTTCCGCTACTCGCCCGCCGAGCGGATGCTGATCTACGGCATGAGCGTCAACCAGGCCGCCGCCACCCTCGCTGCCGTCGTCGTCGGCTTTCGGCTCGGACTGTTCGACGAGGACATCGTCACCGGCACCATCATGATGATCCTCGCCACCTGCTTCATCGGTTCCTGGGTCACCGACCGCTATGGACGGCGCACCGCCCTCGAACAGCAGCTGCCGGAGAACTACGACCTGAGCAGCGCCCCGCAGCGCATCATGATCCCGATGGCCAATCCCGAAAATGCCGACAAGCTGATGCAGCTGGCCATGCTGATCCGGCGCCCGGGGAACCGCGAGCCGATCTATCCGCTGGCCCTGGTCGAGGAGGGGGCCAGCGACCTCGAGGCACGGATCGCCAACAGCGAGAAGATGCTGGGGCACGCCGTCCTCCATGCCGTCGCCGCCAATCTCCCGGTAACCCCGATCACCCGCGTCGACCTGAACCTCGCTGGCGGCATCGTCCGGGCCATGCGCGACTTTCGCATCTCGACCGGAATCCTGGGCTGGTCAGGACAGCCAGGCAGGCCCCACGAGATCTTCAGCCGCACCCTGGACAACGTCGTCTCCGAAAGCCGGCAGATGCTCCTGGTCACCCGCCTGCCCTACCCGCTGGCCACCAACCGGCGCCTGATCCTGGCGCTGCCCCCGCTCATCGAGCGCCATGGCGGCCTGCTCC
>CAZBDL010000475.1:0-2971 GCA_964490525.1 uncultured Victivallales bacterium
AGGGCTTCCACGACCTCCTCGGCAATGCCGCCGAATGGTGCGAGGACCGCCCCAACCCCCGCGACACCTTCAACAACAGCCGCATCGGCGGCTCGTTCATGGACTTTGCGGACGGCTGCTCCGACAAGCCCTGGGCGACCCAGACCGCCTGGCGCTATCCCGATGTCGGCCTGCGCATCGTACGCAACGCTCCAGCAAAATAACCCGATCCGGAAAAACGCTGACGACAACTCCAGGAGGACACCATGATCCGCATTCTCTTGTGCGCGCTGCTGGTCCCGTCCGTGTGCATGGCCGCCGATTTCGATCCGCAGCGTGGACGCGTTCACCGGGGCAGCCTTTACCGCGACGGGGTATTCCCCGGCGGCGGCCTGCCGACCTCCGCGAAGATCGCCTGGAGCACGGCCACCGGCGGGCCGGTGCGCTCATCGCCGGTCGTGGCAGATGGCATGGTGTTCGTCGGCAGCAACGATGGCAAGCTCTACGGACTCGATCTCACCAGCGGGGCCGTGAAGTGGAGCCAGGCAGCCGTCGGCCCCGTCTCCGCCGCCCCGACGCTCGTCGGCGACGCGGTGATCGTTCCGAGCGAGGGCGGAGCCCTGCTCGCCTGTGATCCCCTCACCGGAAACGTCCGCTGGCTGACCAAAGGCTACACCCGCCAGTCCCCAGCGGGCGCCGTCCTGCCCTTTGGCGATCACATCCTGGTCCAGGGCGGCAGCAAGAGCGGCTCGCAGGGCATCGGCATGAGCATGGATCGGGTGCTGGCCTTCGACCCCAAGAATGGCAAGCACCTGTGGCAAGCGGAAATCGCCTCCCAGGCCTTCGACCCCTTGGCCACCGACGGAAAGATTGTCCTGAGCAACACCAACGACCTCCAGGCCGGCGCCTTTGACGGGGCGACCGGCAAGCGGCTCTGGAGCCAAGGCAACCCGTTCTATGCCCGGGCCGGCTGCGGGGCATGCATGGTCGGCGACCAGGCGATCCTGGTCCATGGTCCGGCCGGGGCCATCTCCTGTGTGGCCCTGGCCGACGGCAAGAAGCTCTGGCAGGCCACCATCGTTCCCGGGCAGGAAACCCTCAGCGACGGCGGCGCAGTCGGCCACGAGATCATTGGACCGGCGGCGGTCGGCGGCGGCGGCGTTTTCGTTGGCAGCCTGGACGGTGGACTCTATCGGTTCGCACTGGACAAGGGCGACCTCGACTGGCGCGCGGAGATGGGCGCGCCCATCTATTCCGGCGTGGCCCTCGCCGGAGACAGGATCTATGTCGGCGACGCCAAGGGCGGTTTTCACTGCCTGAAGGCGGCGGACGGCGGTCGGGTGTGGTCGGTTCAGCTGGGCGGACTGATCATGTCCTGCCCATGGATCGGGGACGGCTTCATCCTGGTCGGTTGCGAGGATGGCAAGTTGTACTGCTTGAAGTAGCAGGGAGCGCATCATGAATCTGCAGCACCTCGCCTTGATGCCGCTTTTCGGGTTGGCCCTGGCCTTGAATGCCGCGGAGCCCGTGGAGACCGTCTCCGCCAAGGTGGTGGACTTCGGTCAGGATGCAACCCGGGAAGGCGACGGGGCGCCGCGGGGCAGCACCTTCTGCTTCTGCCGCTTTCGGCCGGTGGCCCATGACGGCGTCACCGGGCCCGGCACGGTCTTCGAGCAGCAACGGGCCGAAGTGGACGGCAACCCCGCGACCCGGGATACGGTGGGCTTCTACCGCTTCAGCCTGGACGAGATGCTGCCCCCGGCCGCCCCCTGGTATGACGTCGGCGGGCGCTCCTCGCGCTTCTACGGCGGCGCGGTCATCGAGGTGGTGAACATGGATACGGTCGCCTTCCACGAATGCGGCGTGAACAACGCCGTGGAGGGCGCCTACTTCGCGCCCCGCGACAACTGGTCGTTCTTCTACGAGCACTTCGACTATTTCTCGCCATGCCGTATCCACCTTGTCTTCCTCTGGAAAAAGGCCGAGTTCCTCAACGGCGGGGCCGAAGGCCGGGTCGACTTGGGCGACGAGGCCATGTTCTCCCTCTACCTCCAGCGCTATTTCATGGGAGTTGACGACGGGGTCCGCATGGTGGTCCAGGACCGCGATGGCTTCTGGATCAGTCAGCACCAGCTCCGCAAGTGCAACGGCAGCGGCGGCGTCCTCCACCGCCTGCGCGCCGGGGACACCGCCTGGGCACCCTATGCGCCGGCCCCACCCCATGACATCGCTTTCGAGTCCGCTCGCGCGACCTTCGCGCCGCGGACCTTCACGGACGTGCAGGCCATCGGCTTCTATGCGGCCAAGCAAAAGCTCTCCCCCGCCTTCTTCGGCTTCAAGTTCTACGCCTTCGAGGTGGACGCCACGGTGACCCGGCCAAGGAGGCCGAGCCAGACGCTGGAGATGGCCACGGTCGAGGCGCCCGCCGTCCCCGCCTTCCACATCGGCCGCACCGAGGTCCCCTTCCGCCTCTGGGACCGGGTCCGCCAGGATGCGGCCGACAACAACTTCGCCGACCTGCGCGGCTTGACCTTCGACCGCGACGGCATGGCCGGGTCGCAGGACTGCCCCGGGCCCGGTGGCCGCCTCCTGCCGCACGGCCCGGAAGAACCGGTGACCGGCATCACCTTCCACGATGCCGCGCTCTGGTGCAACGCCCTCAGCCGCTTCGAGTCGCGCCAGCCATGCTACTATCTCGACGCCGCCTGCACGGCGGTCTTCACCGAGGTCATCCGCCATCCGGCCTACGCCGACCCGCGCGCCTATCCGCCCCTGTTCGTCAAATGGGAGGCCGATGGCTACCGCCTGCCCACCCTCGCCGAGTGGCACGCCGCCGCCGAGGGCGCCACGCCCAGCCCGGCAGGTCACCGCACGAGCCCGGTCGGCACGGGCGCCCCGGGCCGCTGGGGCGCGCACGACCTGCCAGGGAGCGTGTGGGAGTTCGTCTGGCCAGACCGCGGCAGCTTCGATCCGGCCGCGGAGGCCGTGACCG
>CAZBDL010000476.1:0-2957 GCA_964490525.1 uncultured Victivallales bacterium
GCCAGCCAGGCGGACATCGAGGCGGCCGCGCGCGCCGCGGAGATCCACGACTACATCGTCACGCTGCCCGCGCAATACCGCACGGTCATCGGCAGCGAGGGCGTGGAGATGTCCCTGGGGCAGAGGCAACGGCTGACGATCGCCCGCGCCATCGCCGCCAACCCCGCGATCCTGATCATGGACGAAGCGACCAGTTCGCTCGACAGCGAGTCGGAGGCGGCCATCCAGCGCGCCATGGGCCGTATCCTGCGCGGCCGCACCTGCTTCGTTGTCGCCCACCGCCTCAGCACCATCCGCAACGCCGACATCATCGTCCTGCTGAAGGACGGCGCCATCGCCGAGATCGGCGACCACCCGCGCCTCATGGCCCTCCCCGACGGCCAATACCGCGCCCTGTACGAGCAGTTCATGGGCCGGAACACCCTCGACCCCGACCCGACGTAGGACATCCATCCGCCATGCGCATCCACTTCCGCGACTATCCCTACCGGCCGCCCCCGCGGCCGCAGCGGCGCGCCTCCCTGGCCTTCCATCTCCACTTCATGGCCGGCTATCTGATGCCCTACCGCTGGCGGCTCTTGCTCGCCGTCTTGATGATCGGCGCCAACGCCTGCTCGGTCTACCTGATGGCCTTCTACGGCAAGGTCGTGGTCGACCGGATCCTGATGGTCGAGGCGGCCACCGACGCAACCAACGACGCCGACCCGCTGCAGCGCCCCTGGCAGCGCCATTCCGGCATCCGCCGCGCCGAACGCGGCACCGGCGGCCTGACCCGCCGCCTCGAGCAGATGCCCCCGCCCTTGCGTCCGCCCGAGGCCGGACGACGGCTCTTCCACATGTTCCTGCTCTATGCGTTCACCCTGCTCGTCCTCAACACCATCGAACGGATCGCCCAGGGCATCCAGATCCGCGTCAGCCGGGCCATGGCCACCGACATCCGCGACGACGCCCACCGCAAGGTCCTGGAGCTGTCGCTGGATTTCCATCGCGCCACCACCCCGGGACGCCTGCTCTCGCGCATCACCTCCGATGTCGACGTCATCCAGGACCAGACCATGCAGGCCGTCATCCTGCTCAGCCGCACCGTGTCGATGCTCACGGCCGGCTTTGCCATCCTGCTCCTCGTCGACTGGCGGATTGGCCTCGCCTTCCTCGCCGTCGCCCCGATCTACGCGTTGCTGAACGCCAAGTTCCGCACCGAGATCAATGCCTTCAACCGCGACCTGCGCCACACCAACGCCTGCATGTACGGGTTGGCCACTCAAAAGATCGAAGGCATCAAGGTCGCCCAAGCCTATGCCCGGGAAGGCCTCGAGCACCTCAACATGCACCGGCTCTCCGCCTGCTTCCTGCGCGACGCCGTCGGCCAGCAGGCCAAGACCGCGGCCCTGCAGGGATTCGCCAACTCCGTCTCCGGGTTGACCTCGGCCGGCATCTTCCTGTTCGCCGTCCTCGGCGTCATCGATGCCCGCCTCACCGTCGGCGAAATGCTCTTTGTCTACGGCACCGTCGCCAACCTCTTCATGCCCATCATCCAACTCAGCCAGCTGGGCATCATCGTCGCTAACCTCCGGGTCGTCCTCGGCCGCATGATGGACGTCTTCGATGCCGACCCCCAGATCGTCGACGCCCCCGACGCCAAGCCGCTGCCCAGGCCCCTGCGCCACGGCATCCGCATCCACAACCTGGCCTTCAGCTATGGCGATACGCCCGACGCGGAACCGGCGCTGCGCAGCGTCAGCCTCGACGTCCCCGCCGGCACCTGGCTCTGCCTGATGGGCGCCAGCGGCGCCGGCAAGTCCACCCTGCTCTTCCTCCTCTCCCGCCTGCACCTGCCGACCTCCGGAAGCATCTCCTACGACGGCATCCCCCTCGACCAGGTCAGCATGGCCTCTCTCCGCTCGGCCGTCGGCTTCGTCCCCCAGGAACCCCAGATGTTCGGCGGGACCGTGCGCGACAACCTCGCCTACGGCAAGCCCGAGGCCACCCCAACCGAGATCATGCGGGCCGCACGCATGGCCGAGATGCACGAGCACATCATGCGCATGAAGGTCCAGTACGAGACCATCCTCGGCGAACGCGGCACCAGCCTCTCGGGCGGACAACGCCAGCGCCTCGCCCTCGCCCGCGCCTTGCTCACCAGCCCGGAAATCCTGTTGCTCGACGACTGCACCTCCGCTCTCGATGCCGAGACCGAACGCAAGATCCAGGACACCCTGGCCCAGGCCCTGACCGGCAAGACCGCGGTGATTGCCTCGCAGCGCATTTCCATGGCCCGGCGCTGCCATCGCATCGCCGTCCTCGAAAACGGGCTCGTCAGCGAATTCGGCACCCACGAGCAGCTCGTCGCAGCTGGCGGCTTCTACTCGCGCCTCTACCAACAACAAACCGAGGACGCCCCCCGGGAAGCATAGCGCAGCCCGGCATCGCGGCGCTGTCGCCCCGTGACGCGACGCTTGACTTGGCCATCAGGTGGAGGATATTCCCTGGTAGCCCTTTTGTGCCCGAGAGCGTGGTTCCTTCATTCAGGGAGGAGGATCGACGATGGCGGCAAGTATCCGAGCCGAAAAAGGGCGGCGGGGAATGTCCTTACTCGCCTTGTCATGGGCGGCATTCCTGATCGCGGTCTCCGGACTGGCCGGCGAGCGGCTTGGGGCCGGCGGACGCGAGGAAAACCTGGCGAACGTCGCGGCGGCCGGCCTGTCCTGGTCACGGGTACCGACGGACATCCATCCCGGCGACATTGTCGGCGGGCAGCCGGCGCCGCCAGTCGTGACGATGTTCGACGAGCGCGTCCTGGCGGTACAGCAGGCGGGACTCAGGGTCTTTGCGATCCTCAATCCCAAGCGCCATCCCGACACCCAGGCATGGCCGGCGGCGGCGGACTTCGCCTCGGTCCTGGGCTATTTCGTCGAGCGCTATGATGGCGACGGGACCGACGACATGCCCGGCCTGCT
>CAZBDL010000477.1:0-2934 GCA_964490525.1 uncultured Victivallales bacterium
CAGCCTGCCCTGAGCCTGTCGAAGAGGGAGCGGGCTCCTGCCTTGGCGCCAGGCTCCGCCTCGGGCGTTCAGCGTGGCGCGTCCGGCCCGGCCTCGAAGTGGCGGGCGGTGGCGAGGGCGCGGAGCATCGCCTTGGCCTTGTTGCGGCACTCCTCGTGCTCGGTCTCGGGGACCGAGTCGGCGACGATGCCGGCTCCCGCCTGGACATAGGCCACGCCGTCCTTGAGCAGGGCCGTGCGGATGGTGATGCAGGAGTTGACGTTGCCGTCGAAGGAGTAGTAGGCGACGGCGCCGCCGTAGGGGCCCCGGCGTTCGCCCTCCTGCTCGGCGATGATCTGCATGGCGCGGATCTTCGGGGCCCCGGAGAGGGTGCCCGCGGGGAAGGTGGCGCGCATCACCGCATCCGCCCCGAGCCCCTGGCGGAGGGTGCCGGTGACGTTGGAGACGATGTGCATGACATGGCTGTAGCGCTCGACCGTCATGAGCTGGTCGGCCTGGACGCTGCCGGGCTCGGCGATGCGCCCGATGTCGTTGCGCGCCAGGTCCACCAGCATGATGTGCTCGGCCCGCTCCTTGGGGTCGGCCAGCAGCTCCGCCGCCAGCGCCTCGTCGGCCTCCTCGCTGGCCCCGCGCTTGCGCGTGCCGGCGATCGGGCGCACCGTGATCCGGCCGCCGATGCACTTGGCGTGGACTTCCGGCGAGGCGCCGACCAGCGCGAAGCCGCCGCACTGCAGCAGGAACATGTAGGGCGAGGGATTGAGCATGCGCAACGCGCGGTGCACCGCGAACGGCGAGGCCTCCGCCGGAATCTCGAAGCGCTGCGACTGCACCGCCTGGATGATGTCCCCGTCGTAGATGTACCGCCGCGTCCGCTCGACCATCGCCATGTACTCGGCCGGCGTCTTGTTCGCCGTCAGCGGCAGGTCTGCCGTCGGCTCGTCGAGACTCACCGGTGGCAGGGTCAGGGGCTGCGCCAGGCGCCGCGACAGCTCTGCGATCTTCGCCGCCGCCGCCGCATATGCCGCCTCCACCGACGCCCCCTCCTCCAGATGCGCCTGGGCGATGATCTTGATCGTGTGGCGCACCCGGTCGAACACCAGGATCGTGTCCGTCACCATGAACAGCGCCTCCGGCACGTCGACCGGGCGGACGGACGGTTGCTGGACGCTCGGCTCGATCTCGCTGACCACGTCGTAGCTGGCATATCCCCCCCGCCCCGCCGGTGAACGGCGGCAGGCCCGGCACCTTCACCGGACGGTACTGCCCGAGAACCGTCTGGATCTGCGTGAAGACGTCCGCCCCGGCCACCGGCGTCGGCGCACGGTCTCCGCAGCGCACCTCGCCGCGCCCGTCCCGATGCACGAAGACCATGAACGGATCCACCCCCAGGAACGAGTAGCGGGCAATGTTCTCGCCCCCCTCCACGCTCTCCAGCAGGAAGGAATACGGATGTGCCCGGCCCGCCGCGTCGAAGGCGATCTTGCGGTATGCCGAGACCGGCGTCTCCAGGTCCGCCACCACCTCTCGGCAGACCGGGATCAGGTTGCCCTCCCCGGCCAGCCGCCGGAATTCGTCAATCGTCGGTGTCAACATGCTCGTCCCTTTCCCGATGTCCGTGTCGAAGCAGGAATATACCCCGACATCGGCCCGCGGCGAGAACGAGGCCATGAGTTGGCGGCCAGTGTGGATGAGGAGGACGCGAAGCCCCGCATAGCGTAGGAGCCCGCTCCCCCTTCGACAGGCTCAGAGCAGGCTGCGGGCGAACCTCTGTCTCCCGAAGAGCCAAGACGAGGACGAGGACGAGGACGAGAAGGAGATGGGAGGCGGACGAGATGTCCTGGTCATGGGGCCTTGACGGTCAGGACGACCTTGCCGATGTTCTCGTTGCGCTGGAGGATGGCGTGGGCCTCCGCGGCCTGGGCGATGGGCAGGACGCAGTGCACCGACGGGCGGATGGCGCCGGAAGCGAGGCCCGGCCAGACCGTCTCCTCGAGGGCGCGGAGGATGCGCGCCTTGACCTCGGGTGGGCGGCTGCGCAAGGTGCTGCCGACCAGCCGCAGGCCGCGCTTGAGCAATGGGCGCAGGGGGATCTCGGCGCTTTCGCCGCCCAGCGTGGCCACCAGGATCCAGCGTCCGCCGACCGCCATCTTGCCGAGGTGCCGTCCGAGGTCGGGGCCGCCGACGCAGTCGAGGACGACGTCGGGGGGATGCCGGTCGAGGACGGCGTCCAGGTCGTCGGTGCGGCGGTCGACCACGATGTCCGCCCCATACGCCTGTGCCGCCCGGGCCTTTTCCGGCGAGCGCACCGTGGCGATGACGTTCGCCCCGCAGGCCTTGGCCAATTGGATGGCGGCGATGCCGAGGCCGCTGGCGGCGGCATGGACCAGCACGGTCTCGCCCGCCTTGAGGCCGGCCTCAAGGCAAAGGTTGAGGTAGGCCGTGGCGTAGACCTCGGGCAGGGAGGCGGCCTCGGCCATGGACAGGCCCCCGGGGATCGGCATGGCCATGGCCTCGGGGGCCGCCACCTGCTCGGCATAGCCCCCGCCCCCGAGCAGGGCACAGACCCGGTCGCCGCGGTGCCAGCGTCCGCCGGGAGGGGCGGCGAGCACGGTTCCGGCGACCTCCAGGCCCATCCATTCGGGCCAGCCCGGCGGCGGCGGATACTTCCCGGCCCGCTGCAGCAGATCCGCGCGGTTCAGGGCGGCGGCATGGACCTCGATCAGAATCTCGTCCGCCCGGGGGGCCGGATCCGGAACCTCCGTCCAGGCCAGGTCCTGTTGTGCGTCGACGATCATCGCATGCATGGCGTCTCTCCCGTGATGAAGTGGTCAAGGGCGGGATGGCAGACATCGGCCGGGGGCTTTCTGCCTCAGCTGCCTCTCAGGCCGAGGCTGCGGCCGCCGTCGACGACCAGGTTCTGGCCGGTGATGTAGT
>CAZBDL010000478.1:0-1137 GCA_964490525.1 uncultured Victivallales bacterium
GGACGATCAGCGTCAGTTCGCGACCCGAGGCAGCGGTCGCCGTCTCGTCGGCGAGGAAGGCGGCAAAGCCTGACTCGGCGGGGCGGATGGCGTAGGCGATGCGCTTGCCGGGGGGCAGGTTGTACTGGGCGCGCAGGTTGCGTCCGGCGCGGACCAGTTCAAAGGCGGCGGCGACCCGCTGGATCAGGGCTTCGTCGATGCCCAGTCGCGCCAGTTCGGCGTCGGGCAAGGGTGACGGCCAGGCGGCGGTCATGATGGTCTCGCCGTCGCCGAGGTAGCCGAGCTGGTGGGCCAGTTCCTCGGTGACGAACGGCATGAAGGGATGGAGCAGGCGGAGGATGCGTGCGAGGACGAGGTCGACGACGTCGAGGGTGGTCGGGCGCCGGGTTGGGTCGTCGAACTGGCGCTTGGCGGCCTCGATGTACCAGTCGCAGAACTCGCTCCAGACGAAGTCGTAGAGGGTGTGCGTGGCCTCGTGGAAGCGGAACTTCTCGAGGGCGTCGGTGACGCTGCCGGCGACCTGGCCGAGGCGTCCGAGGATCCAGCGGTCGGCAGCGGTCAGGGCGGCGGAATCCAGCCCGGCGGTGTCCGCCACGTCCCGTCCGGGGCCTTGCATCGCGCGGAAGCGCGAGGCGTTCCACAGCTTGTTCGCGAAGTGCTTGCCGATCTCGCACTTGTCGTTGCTGTAGAGGATGTCCTGGCCCATCGGCGCAATGTAGATCATGGCGAAGCGCAGGGCGTCCGTCCCGTAGGTGCGGATGACGTCGAGCGGATCCGGGGAATTGCCCAGCGACTTGCTCAGCTTGCGCCCCTGGTCGTCGCGGATGATACTGGTGAAGTAGACGTTGCGGAAGGGGACTTCGCCCATGAACTCGAGGCCGGCCATGATCATCCGCGCTACCCAGAAGAAGATGATGTCCGGGCCGGTCACCAGGTCGGCGGTGGGATAGAAGAAGTCGCGGTCTGCCGAGTTCTCGGGCCAGTCCATGGTCGAGAACGGCCACAGCCAGGAGCTGAACCAGGTGTCGAGGACGTCCTCGTCCTGGCGCCAGGGGCCGCCCGTTGTTGGCGCCTCGACTCCGACATGGATCTCGCCGGTGGCGTCGTTGTACCAGGCGGGGATGCGGTGCCCCCACC
>CAZBDL010000478.1:1224-2933 GCA_964490525.1 uncultured Victivallales bacterium
GTGGCGTCGTTGTACCAGGCGGGGATGCGGTGTCCCCACCAGATCTGGCGGCTGATGCACCAGTCGCGGATGTTCTCCATCCAGTGAAAATAGGTCTTCGTCCAGCGCTCCGGATGGAACGTGATCCGGCCGTCGCGCACCGCCGCGATCGCCGGCTTGGCCAGTTCGTCCATGCGCACGAACCATTGCTCGCTGACCCGCGGCTCGATCGGCACGCCGCCGCGCTCCGAGTAGCCGACGCTGTGGAGGTGGTCCTCGATGCGTTCGAGCAGCTTCGCCTTTTCGAGCAGGCAGACGACTTTCTCGCGGCATTCGAGGCGATCCATGCCGACGAACTCCTCGCCCGCCGCCTCGTTCATCGTACCGCCATCGTCCATCACGTTGAGGACGGGGAGCTGGTCGCGCAGGCCGACGGTGAAGTCATTGAAGTCGTGGGCGGGGGTGATCTTGACGCAGCCGGTGCCGAACTTCGGGTCGGCATGGGGGTCGGCGATGACCGGGATCCGGCGTCCGGTCAGGGGCAGGTCGAGGGTCTTGCCGACGATGTTCCGGTACCGCGGGTCGTCCGGATGGACCGCCACCGCCGTGTCGCCGAGCATCGTCTCCGGGCGTGTCGTGGCCACGGTCAGGTGCCCGGAGCCGTCGCTCAGCGGATAGCGGATGTGATAGAGGTGGCCATGCACTTCGCGGTAGATCACCTCCTCGTCGGAGAGGGCGGTACGTGAGACGGGGCACCAGTTGATCATGCGGCGGCCGCGGTAGATGTAGCCCTTCTCGTGGAGGCGGACAAAGACCTCGCGCACGGCGCGGCTGAGGCCCTCGTCCATGGTGAAGCGCTCGCGCTCCCAGTCGCAGGAGGCGCCGAGCTTGCGGAGCTGGCGGATGATCGTGCCGCCGTACTCCTCCTTCCACTGCCAGACGCGGCGGATGAACTCCTCGCGGCCGAGCTGGTCGCGGGTCGCGCCCTCGGTCTCGCGCAAGTACTGGACGACCTTGCTTTCGGTGGCGATGCCCGCATGGTCGGTGCCGGGCAGCCAGCAGGCCTCGCAGCCCTGCATACGGCGCCAGCGGATGAGGATGTCCTGCAAGGTGTTGTTGAGGACATGGCCCATGGTCAGGATGCCGGTCACGTTGGGTGGCGGGATGACCACCGCATAGGGCCGTTTGCCTGGGGTCGGCCGGGCGTGGAAGCGTCCATCGCGCTCCCAACGCGGATACCAACGCTCCTCGACCTCGTTCGGCTCGTAGGCCTTCGGCATGTCCGTGCGTTCGCTCATGTCACAAGTCCCGGAAAGGGGTTACCGGCAGGTGGCCCGCCGCCGCAGAGGTTGCGATATGGCCTGGTGGTCGACGGGGGGCGAGGTGGGAAGGGTCAGGAATGTACGCCGCCGCGGCGGGATTTCAATTCGCGCGGGCGTTGTCCGGAGGGGGGCGCCGCGGGGTCATGGCGCGCCGTGATGCGCGCCATTCGTGCCTGTTGCAGGGAGGCGGGGGATGCGTCGGGCATGATGCAGGCGATCCTGCTGCCAGTCCCAGGTTTCGATGACGACGGCTTCCGGGGAGACCTGGATGAGCATGGCCAGCGGCATGCGCTCCTGCTCCTGGCGGGCCTCGGTGTACCAGGCGCCCTTGGCGATGGCGGAGTAGTTGATGCCGGAGGTGTTGCAGTAGGCCGTGCCGGGGGCATTGTCCGCCGCCACGGTGCCGCC
>CAZBDL010000479.1:0-2932 GCA_964490525.1 uncultured Victivallales bacterium
GATTTTCAGTCCTCTGCTCTACCAGCTGAGCTACCTCGCCACGCAAGGGGAAAGGGCACGTCCACAGGCCAACGATGATGCGCCGACCATGGATGTCGCCCGGAGCGCATGCCGTGGCCATGCACCCCGATGAAGCGCCGGTAAGATAATCATCGCCGACCAGAATGCAAGGACCTGGTCCGTCAGAGCACCGCGCGGAGACGGCCGAGGTGCTGTTTCCAGCGTTCTGGCGAGTAGAGGTGGCAGGGCACGGCACCCGGCGTGCAGGCCGGATGATCGCGCCGGAAAAGCCCCTCGCTGAGGCAGGAAATATGGGCTTGAACCTGGGCGTCCTCGAAGAACGGATGGACTCGGATGGGCGGGGTCGCGTCCGGGGGAATCAGGTCGAATCCAAGGGCCGCCGGCCCCTCCAGGATACGCTCGCCCGGGACGACCACCTCGGTCTTGCCGGTGTCTGTCCAGCGCATCGTCCAGCCCAGGTAGGGGGAGTCGCGGCGGACGGCGAGCTGGCATCTCATCGTCTGCGGCCCTGGCACCGGGAACGACGTCGGCACGAGGAAGATCGGGTTGGTCATCGCGAAGTTGCGGATCTGTTGCTGGGGCAGGGCATGGTCGTCGTGCGCGCCGAAGGCACAGGCGCTGAGATGGCGGTAGGAACCGTCGTCGATGAACTCGAACTCATAGCATCCGGCGGCGCAGTCCGTGAGCACGGCCAGAGCCTTGCCGCCCAGGCCATTGACCTCCAGCCGGGAGCAGCGCGTCTCCCCGTCACGCGGTGCCAGGTGAACCTTCAGCGTGCGCCGACGTCCGCGCTCCGCCTTGACCTTCGACCCCATCGCGGCGCCGTCGAGGGTGATCGCGATCCGGATGCCGTTGCCGAGGTAGCAGTCGGCGGTGGCCGCCGCATCCCGGACCGCCGTGGCGGTCAGGGGCACGTCCCCCAGCCGGACATGGTTGCCGATCGGCGGCGCTGACGAGATGTCCGCCGGGCACATGTCGGTCTCCGCGAACGCCCGGATCATGTATCCCTGGTCGAGAAGCATGAAGTAGAGGGCGCGGTATTCGTGATGGCAGGCGTCGTACCCGGAGACCACCATGCCGTCGACCATGCCGTCCAGGATGAGATGGGCAGGCAGTTCCGCTGCCACGTTGGAGGTGAAGGCCCCCGTCCGCGGATCGGGCCACCAGCTGGTCGGATGCGCCCAGATGGCGAGCGCCCCGGCGTCCCGCTGCTCGTGCACGACCTGATAGTATGGACGGCGCTGGTGCGGCCTGCCCGTGAGCGGATTGATCTCGACATGCGGATCGTTGAGGTAGTAGCGGACGGGACGGTCCTGCGAGTAGTCGTGCCAGGCCGGCACCAGATATCGGAAGCCGAAATACCACAGGTGCCCGTTCCGCCCCTTTGGGGTCTCGTTGTCGAGATAGAACAACGTGCCGGCATCCTCGTTGAGCCAGCGGATCAGCTCCGCAATCTCGTCCTTGCGGAGCAGGGCTTCGGGAAAGTCCCGCGCGTAGTACGCGTCCCGCAGGACCGTCTCGTTGTCGCGGTAGTCCTGGCGGGTCTGCTTCGTCCATGGCGACCCGACGCCCAGCGCGTCCACCTTGAAGTCCCGGCACCAGTCGCGCAGGATCTGGCGGCAGGCCCCGGTCGGACGGTCCCCCTTCCGGTCGAAGTGGGTATGCGTCACCACCTGCCGGTAGGCCGAGAAATAGGCCGCGGGCAACGGCGAGGTATGCTTCAGTTCCATTATATGGGCTCCGGTGACGGATGGGTCAATAGTATAGGATATCCCATGCGGGAATACAAGTCTCGTTCTCCATCCCGCGGGATGGGAGGCCTTGGGCGAGGGGTTCTGCCCCCCTCCAGGGTGGGAGCGGGTGGGGGAGGCGGACGGGAAAACGGGGCAGCGCCGCAGGGCGAAGGGCAATGTCCCGCCACCGGGATCCCCGTGCCTGGGGATGAGAATGGTACGCCCGTAGGGATTCGAACCCCAAACCTTCTGGTCCGTAGCCAGACGCTCTATCCAGTTGAGCTACGGGCGCACATCAGGAGAGCGAGTAATGTACCGCGCCAACCGACGGCGTCAAGTCCGGCAGGTTAAATCGGCGGAAGCCCCCGGGCCCCATGTCGTTGTCGACTCACCACGTCGGGGCGCCGACGATCCGGCCCGGATGCACTTCGCCGAGCTGGTGGCGGTCGATCGGCATCGCCCGGTTGTCGCCGACGACATAGAGCCTGCCCACGCCCACGGTCCGCGGCTCCATCTGCCAGTCGCAGGGAGCCTGGACGTAGGGCTCGGTCAGCGGCTCGCCATCGACCAGCAGGAGGCCGTCCCGGAAGGCGACGGTCTCGCCGCCCAGCGCCACCACCCGCTTGAGCAGCATGACGCGCTCCCCGGCGAAGCGGATCATCACCACGTCGCCCCGCTGGGGCGCGCGGAACCAGTACGCCGGACGCCAGCAGAAGGTGAACCCGCCGTCCGCCCAAGACGGCTCCATGCTGGTGCCGTGAATGCGCATTGGGCGGCACACGCCGCCGAAGAACCCCCACGCCACGGCCCCGACCACCGCCACGCGCACCAGAAACCAGCGGTCCAGCCGGGGAAAGAAGAAGCCCCGAATGCGTCTCGCCAGGTCGTGTCGTGCCGTGTCCATGTCCCCGTACTATGCCATCCGTCCCGGAAGCATGCCAGCCGCCAGGAGCGGGGGCCGTGCCGCCCCATCTCCGCCCGGCAGTGCCCCAGATGATGGCGTATCTAGCGACACGTCCCCAGTCCAAGCCGCAGGTACTGCTCGGGGGGGGCGTCGCTTTCGCGCAGGAGCTTGACGAGCAGGTCGGCCATGCGCCGCTCGGTGGCGGGGTCGGCGAGCGGGTGCTCCTGGCGGGGGTCGGCATGGCGGTCGAAGAGCTGGGTCTGCCAGGCGATGG
>CAZBDL010000480.1:0-2930 GCA_964490525.1 uncultured Victivallales bacterium
AGGTCACTTCCCTGCCAGGGGCGTTTCGCGGCGACGACGGCGCCCACTGGCTAGCCCCGGCCCTGATCGCCGCCTACGGCGTCGGACCCTGCTGGCGGCGCGACCGGCCCGGGCTGCTGCCGCTTCCCGGCGAGCTCCATCCTGTCCGCTTCCAGACGCAGCGCACCCTTTTCGCCATTGTCCTCGCCCTCGCCGCCGGGCTCGCCCTGGCCTTTGTCGTCCGCCTCGCCCTCGATGCCCGCCGCACCCACCGCGCCCTCGTCCGCGAGCGCCAGGAAACCCTGCGCCAAGTCCAGGAGTTCGATGTCCGCAACCGGGCCATGGAGCCGGTCGATGCGGTCATCCGCGAGTTCGCCGAGGCGCCCCCGGGAGTGGCGGACATGCTCTTCTGCCTGCACCACTTCACCACCCGCATCCCGAAGTCGATGTCCCTGACCCAACTCAACAGCCGGGGAACGAGCTTCGACCTGAACCTGCGGACGACCTCGGAGGAGGACGACAAGCTGACGGCCCTGGAGAGCGGAGGCGCCTTCCAGACCCGTCACCTGCAGAAGCGCCGGAACACGGACGGCAGCGTCAACATCTTCCTGAAGCTGACCTACCAGCCGCCGGGACAGGAGGTGGCCGATGTGGCCGCAGATTAAGGCGGATCTCCAACGGCGCCCGAAGCTTTTCGCGGGGGCGTTCGCCGTGATGGGCGTGCTGGCGCTGGCGGCGGCCTGGCAGATGCGCCCGTATTTTCCGGCGATCTGGCCAACCCAGGCCCAGATCGCGGCAGAGCGGGAGGCCGTGGCGCGCGCCCACCGCGACCTGCAGGCCCAGATCGACCGCGCCTGCGAGCTGATCCGCAACCAGGAGTCCCTGCTCGACCGGCGCCAGGAGTTCTGGATCATCCCCCGCGACGGCAATCCCGAACTCGAGCCCCAGAAGATCATCGAGGCCGCCGCCCAGAAGGCCAATCTGCAGCTCACTTCGGTGGGCAATGTCCAGGCCGAGAACATCGGCGAGGTCGGCCGCCGCATGTACTTGGCCGTCTCCGCCCAGGCCCCAATCACCGCCGTCATCGACTTCATGGCGGAAATCGAACGGAGCCGACCGCGTCTCTTCTGGCGCACCCTGACCCTGCGCCCCGACAACATCCGCACCTACGAGAAGGTCGTCTTCAACGCCTCCCTCGAGTTCATCTGCATCACCCACGAAGACACCGTCGACCTGCTGATGGCCGAATCGCCGTAATCCCTGGAGACCTAGCCATGAAGACCTGGACCTGCCTGCGATGGACCATGATCCGTCCGGGGCGACGCCTGGCCGTCGCTCTCCTTGCCCTGTTCGCCCTGCTGCCGGCACGGCACGACGCCCTCGGCGACGACCCCGCCCCGGCGGCGGCCCGTCCCGACAGCCTCGAGGCGGCCGCGGACAAGGCCCGCACCGAGGAGCAGTCCTCGCTGTTCAGCAAGCCTTGGGCGCGCGACGCCATCCGCCAGGAGTCGATCGGCGAGCAGGCCATCCAGGTGCGCGAGGCGCCGCCGGGCAGCGAGGAGACCTTCGACCAGTTCCTGCCCGCGATCGAGCAGGCCGAGGACCGCACCGAGCAGCCGCGCCCGCCGCCCTTCTACGAGGCCTGGCTAAAGGACGACAACGGCCAGCCGGAGGAGTTCGACCTCGACCTGGTGGCGGTCTCCATCCAGGACCTGATCCCGGCCTTCGCCGAGAAGCTCGGCTTCAACTACCTGGTCGACCCGAAGGTCTCCGGGGCGATCACCCTGCACATGCTCAAGACCGAGATGACGCGCCGCGAGATGTGGCAGCTCTTCGAGCAGATCCTCTGGCTCAGCGGCGCCTACTGCTCCCCCGAGGGCGGCGTCCTGCGCATCATGCCCTTCGTCCGCATGCCCCAGGAGCGGCGCATCTTCGCCGCGCAGCAGCCGGCCAACGTCGAGGTCAAAATCGTCCGCATCCGCAACGTCCCAGCGAAGTCGCTGATCGACAAGATCCAGCCCTTCCTCACCGAGGGCTCCCGCGCCACCGAGCTGGCCGGCGAGAACGCCATCATGCTGGTCGAGTCCCCGGAAAACATGGGCAAGCTCGATGCGCTGATCGACGTCCTCGACCGCAAGCAACGCGCCACCTGGCCGAAGACCGCCATCCGCTGCGTCAACGTCCCGGCCGCCCGCATCAAGGAGGAGCTCGCCGCCATCCTCCCCGTCCTCGGCCTGGCGGTGGCCACCGACAATGTCGTCGCCGAGCCCGGCTCGATCCACCTCACGAGCATCGACCGCATGGAGGTCATCGTCGCCTCGGCCGCCAACCAGGAGGCCCTCGACGAGCTCAAGAAATGGGCCTCGATCCTCGACCGGGCAGACGTCGGCGAGCAGGAGCGCGTCTTCGTCTACAAGGTCATCAACAGCACCTCCGAGGAGTTGCTCCGGGCCCTGGCCGCGATCTTCAACATCGAGGGCACCAGCCTTTCCGCCACCTCCGCCTCCTCGGGCACGGGCGGTGGCGGCGGGGACACCGAGGACGGCGGCGGCTCAAGCATGGGCAGCGCCGCGCCGCCGCGCACCACCACCTCGACCTCGAGCGTGAGCAGCAGCCGCAGCCGCGGCGGCGGCAGCGGCCAGGCCGCCCCGGCGAGCATCTTCGACGTGCCCGCCAAGATCTTCGCCGACGGCAAGCACAACCGCATGGTCATCCGCACCACGCCGCGCACCTACGCCATGATCAAGGCGGTGCTCGAGACCCTCGACACCGTCCCCGCCCAGGTCCTGCTCCAGGTGCTCATCGCCGAGATCCGCCTCACCGAGGGGGCCGAAATGGGCCTGGAGTACTACGCCAAGGTGCGCAGCGGCGACAGCTACCGCAACCTCATCGGCTATGACGGCAACGCCACCGCGAGCGCCGACGGTCAGAAGCCGCCCACCGAGCCGTCG
>CAZBDL010000481.1:0-2927 GCA_964490525.1 uncultured Victivallales bacterium
CTCGCCTGGAAGAGATGGCGGTACTCGGCCGCGTTCTGCTGGCGCGCCGTGCTCCAGGCGTCCAGGTGCCTGAGCTTCACGGAGAGGATGGCGGCCTGCAGGGCATCGAGGCGGAAGTTGCCGCCGATGAACTTGTGGTAGTACTTGGGCTCGGCGCCGTGGTTGCGGAACCAGGCCAGCATCTTCGCCTTCTCCGGGTCGTTGGTGGTGACCAACCCGCCGTCGCCAAAGCAGCCCAGGTTCTTGCTCGGGAAGAACGAGAAGCAGCCGTAGTCGCCGAGGCTGCCCGCGCGGCGGCCCTCATACTCCGCGCCGATCGCCTGGCAGGCGTCCTCGATGACGATCAGCCGGTGCTCCCGTGCCAGCGCCAGCAGCGGCTCCATCTCGCAGGTCTGGCCGAAGAGGTGGACCGGGATGATCGCCTTCGTGCGTGGCGTCAGGCGCGCCGCGACCGACGCCGGGTCGAGGTTGTAGGTGTCCGGATCGATGTCCGCGAAGACCGGCGTCGCCCCGACCCGCGCCACCGCCCCCGCCGTGGCGAAGAAGGTGAAGGAGGGGACGATGACCTCGTCGCCCGCGCCGATGCCCTCGACCATCAGGGCGATGATCAGGGCGTCGGAGCCGGAGGTCACGCCACAGGCATGGGCGCAGTGGCAGTATCCCGCCACCGCCTGCTCGAAGTCGCTCACCGCCTTGCCGAGGATGAACATCTGGGAGTCGCACACGGCGTCCATCGCCGCCCGGATCTCCGCGCGCAGCGGCTGGTACTGGGCCTTCAGGTCGAGCAGGGGAACGTTCATGGATTCGGATCTCCTTTGGGGAAGGCATGAGGCGCCGCGCCACCCGGCAACGACGCGAAACTCGCAACCCTTAACATATGCCGGTTTTCCCGTCGGCACAACCTTGCCAAACGCCCCCGGGGTGGATATATTGCCTGCCTCACGATCCCGGGCGGCTAGCTCAGTTGGTTAGAGCGCTACCTTCACACGGTAGAAGTCACAGGTTCGAGTCCTGTGCCGCCCACCATTTTCCGACCCTCACGGCGACCCGTTGGTCGCCGTTTTTCTTGCGCAGGCCATCCGTCGGGAAGTTTCTTCGCCGACAACGGCCGAGATGGGGGTCTCGCCACATGACAAGGCATTCCCGTACAATGGGCGAATTCACGAATAGCGTCCGTACGTTTCGCAGGTCTCGACGAGGATGCGAATGTTCTCGTCCGGGGTGTCGCGGCCACATTGGTCGCCGGTGGAGAGGATGAAGCCGCCGCCGGGCATGCCGATTTCGAGGACGTTTCGGGCTTCGCGGGCGACGCCCTGGGCATCCATGCGCAGCATGACCTCGGTGGTGTGGAGGTTGCCCTTGAGGGCAAGGCGATGCCCGAACGTCTGCTTGATTTCGCGCAGGTCGCAGTCGCCCATCGGGGCAATCTCGAGTGGATCAATGCAATTCAGGTCGGTCTCGTTGGCCGCGGCTTCGACGATGGCCCGCTCCTTGCCGCAACTGTGCAGGCTGGTGAGGATGCCGGCCTTCTTGAAGATGGCGGTCAGCCGCTTCAGGGCGGGCAGGGAGAACTCCCGCATGATGGACTCGGACTGGAGGGTGACCATGCCCGAGTTCGGGAAGAAGACGAAGTCGGGGCGCAGGTCGGAAGCGACGATGGCATGCGCGACCCGTTCGAGGTGATCCGTCCATTCCTCGATGAAGGCGGACAGCTTGGCGTGATGGTCGTAGTAGTCGTAGAAGGCGGCCTCGACTGGCTCGCGCCAGAGCGTCAGCAAGGTGGGCAGCAGGACGCAAAGGCCGACGACGCCATCGTCGCCGAGGTCTTCCCGCGCCGCCCGATAGGAGTCGAAGGAGATTCCGCCGGCATCGCCGAAGAACAAGTAGGGCAGGCACTCGTATTGAGCGTCGAAGTCGGTGATCCACTTCTTCGTGGTGGTGGGCGGCTCGTCGTGAAGGAAGGTCGTCTCCTGGGTCAGTTCTCCGGCCGGGCAGCGAAAGGTCTGACGAACCAGCATCAGCTCGGCGTCCTGCCGCACGATCTCGGTGGTGCTTTCGCACTCGGGATGGGGCGGCAGGCGATAGGTGCCGTGATGGGAGAAGCCGTCGATGCCAAAATGGCGGACGCAATCGTTGTAGGCCTTCCAGATCGGCGGACGGCCGTGGTAATAGACATCCCAGAAGGGCCCACCCTTGAGCCGTGCGGGGATCATCCAGTTGGTATCGGGCGAGGCGGGGACCCGGTCGGGAATCCCCCCCGCCATGGCGGTCAGCATGCGCTGCCTCGGCGTCATTGTCCTGCCGCCGCCTCCCCCCGTACCATGGTTATGTCCGCCGTGGCATCGGCCAGAGGCACGAGGCGTCCGGGGAAGGCCTTGCCGCCAATGTGGTCGGCGAACTCGTCGTAGAAGGTCCTGGCGGCGCCGACGACCTTGATTTCCTTCTTTTTGCCTTCGCGCGACGCCACCAGGAAGCAACCTCCGTCGCGCCATTCCTTGGTGATGCGCCAGCCCTTGTCCGTGACCAGGTAGAACAGGTCGATGTGCTCGCGGTCGTTGCCGGCCGTGCTGTAGGTGGCCAGGTCCGCCGCCCAGGTGATGAACAGGTTGGCCACGCCGCCACCCCGATACTTGACGACCATCGCCTCGGTGTCCGCGCAGCGCAGCCCCGGATGGGCGAGATTGTCCGAGAAGAAGGTCTTGTCGACGACCGGACGGCCCATCAGGTAATTGGCGCTGTTGAGGTTGTGGATCATGGCATCCATGAAGGGTCCGCCGTTCTTGTCCGGATCGGTCGCCCACTTGTTCCACTGGGGATAGGCGTGGATCCAATCCTGCTTGTACAGGGCGAGGCGGCCGAACCTGCCGCCCTCCAGGATTTTCTTGGCGGTCTCGACGAAGGCATCACCGGTTCGGCTGTAGATGACG
>CAZBDL010000482.1:0-2922 GCA_964490525.1 uncultured Victivallales bacterium
CAATGAGCTTCCTGACGAGATCAGCCGTGGCTAGGTTGGGCATCCTCTGCCTGCCGGCCCTTGCCTTTACGTTGCGCGCTGAACTGGGGGTGCCGGCACTGACCGGGCGTGTCGTCGACCAGGCGGGCATCCTCACCCAGGAGCAGCGGCAGGAGGTTGAGCAGGCCATCCTGGCGCTGGAGGCCGCCAGCGGCGGCCAGATGGCCATCCTGGCCATGCCCAGCCTGGCGGGTGAAGACCTGGAGGGATTCAGCATCCGGGTCGCCGAAAAATGGCAGATCGGTCACCGGGGCAAGGACAACGGCGCCATCCTCCTGGTCTTCCCTGAGGACCGCAAGATCCGCCTCGAGATCGGCTACGGCTGGGAGGGTGAGATCAACGATGCCCGGGCTGGCGACATCATCCGCGGCATGGGGCCCTTCTTCCGCTCCGGAAACTACGCCGGAGGCATGCTCCATGCCGTCCGCAAGGTCCAGGAATTCGTCACCGGGTCGGTGCCCGTCGACCTGGAGGGTGACGCCGGGGTGACGGCCGAGGCGCCGCCCGTCGAAATTCCGCTCTGGGTGGCATTGATCATTTTCGCCAGCATCATCCTGGTGTTTGTGCTCTTTGGACGTCATTCCCGGGCTGGGGGAGGACGTTCCTTGGGGCGGACTTTTTCCTCGGGAGGCGGGTTCTCCAGCGGCGGTGGATTCTCCGGCGGCGGGGGCAGTTTCGGCGGCGGCGGCGCCTCCGGCGGCTGGTGACGCCGCGGTGACCGCGTGCGGGCTGGCCCTCAGCGTGGCTTCTGACCGATCAGCAGCACGCGCGGGATCGCTTCCTCGGGGAGCATGCAGGGCGCGGTGATGGTCCAGGCATAGGCCTTTCCCGGGCTGCGCGTGCGAACTTCGCAGGACTCCGCCTCGGCGTCGGCTGGCGTCTTGTAGAGCACGAGCCGTCCGCCGGGCCGCAGCAGGCCATGGGCTTCGCGGCAGAGGTTGGCGGCGGTGCCGACGGCGCGGGCGGTCACTAGGTCGGCTTCGGCCCGGTGATGGGCGGCATGCTCGCGGCCCCGCGTGGCGATCGCGGAGCAGTTCCGCAGGCCGAGCGCCTTGGCCGTGGCCGTGACGAATTCCGCCTTGCGCTGCGTGGAGTCGAGCGCGGTGACCGCGAGCTCGGGATAGGCGGCGGCCAGCACCAGGGCCGGAAATCCCGCGCCACAGCCGAGGTCGACCAGGCGCAGGTGCCCTGTGCGCAGTTCCGGGATCAGGAGGCCGGCCACCAGGCTGTCGGCGACATGACGCACCCAGAAGTCGGCTCCCGGACGGATGCGGGTGAGGTTGAACTGGGCGTTGGCGGCGAAGAGGCGCGCGGAGAGCTCCGCCATTTGCGCGAAGAACCGCTCCGCATCAACCGGGGCGCAGGCGAGGCAGAACGCCCGGACCGATGGCGAAGGTGGCGCCGCGTCAGCCATCGGCCCTCACCCGCGGTGCAGGAGATGCCAGGCGCCGAGGACGATGCCGAGCAGCGCATAGGCGGAGAGAAGACCCGCCGTGGCCTGGCGCCAACGGGGCGAGCGGGCCATCCGTCGGATCAGGTCACGCAGCCAGTATGGTTTGCCACAGAAGAAGATGCCGACGGTTCCGAAGGCCAGGCAGGCGATCGCGAACAGGCCATGCGCCGGGGAGTGCCGGGCAAAGGACTCGGCCAGGAAGAAGTGGGCGGCGAGGATCATCAGGCCGCCCAAGGCCCGGGCGAAGAGATAGTCGACGTACATGTAGGCGAGCCAGGTGCAGAGCGCCGCCAGCGGCAGCAGATAGCCGTGGACGCCGGCCGGCAGCATCGGGCGGGCATGGGGGATGCACCAGGCCAGGCCCAGCGCCGCCAGCGCCCCGCCCACCCAGGGATCCCGGGGGAGCCGTTCCCAGCGCGGCAGGGTCTCCGGCGACAGGCGCATGGCCCAGGCCGCGGCGCCGCCCGCCGCCAGCCCAAAGGCCACCAGGGCGATCGGATAGATGTCCATGCCGCGTGTCCTTTCTGCCAGCCATGCGGGGGAAGGCCGGAAGGTATCGTTTTCCCGCCCGAAGTCAAGCCGACGGCGCCCCGGCGCGGTCGGCGGATTCGGCCAGGAAGCGGCGAAAGGCGTCAAGGGCCCGGGCGCGGTGGCTGATCGCGTCCTTGATCTCCGCGCCCAGTTCGGCAAACGTCCGCGCGTGGCCTTCGGGAATGAAGATCGGGTCGTAGCCGAAGCCGCCGCCGCCGCGGGGCCCGTCCGCGATCGTGCCGCGGACTTCGCCCGGAAAGCTGGTGACCAGGCGATCCGGGGAGGCCAGGGCGATGACGCAGACGAAGCGGGCGCGCCGGTCGGGATGGTCGCCCAGGGCCTCCAGCAGCCGGGAAATCCGCGCTGCATCGGTCGGGGCGTAGCGGGCCGAATGGACGCCGGGGGCGTGGCCTAGGGCCGCCACCTCGATGCCCGAGTCGTCCGCGAAGGCCAGGATGTCCGTGAGCCCGCGCTCCGCCGCGATCGCCGCCGCCGCCAGTGCCTTCTGGGCCGCGTTCTCCGCGAAGGTCGCACCGGTCTCGGGTAGCTCCGGCAGGCCGCCGATGTCGGCGGGCGTCAGCAACGGCAGCCCGAAGGGCGCGAGGATCGCCCGGATCTCCCTGATCTTGTGGGCGTTGTTCGTGGCGATGAGCAGGCGCATCGGCGTCTCCATGGCGGGTTTCCGGCGCGCTACTGTACCGCCCCGGTCGCGAGGCGCAAGCGCCCCGTTGTCCCTGGACCAAGTTCCGCCGGCAAGAATGGCGTGGGCGGCAATGGCGGAGGAGGCCAAGCGGGGATATGGTTGCCCATCGCCATTTGGGAGGATGCGGCATGAGCGATGTTCGCGGAGCCTATTCGGAGTTCGGGCGGAGGTTCACGGCCGGGTCGGGCATCCTGCA
>CAZBDL010000483.1:0-2921 GCA_964490525.1 uncultured Victivallales bacterium
CCTTCAATTTGACTTGTACTTTTAACAAGGAGTCAGTCATGAGACGGCGTTGGTGTTGGCGAGTGCGGCTTTTGGGCATGGCGCTGGGGCTGCTGGGGGTTGTCGGCGCCGCCGAGGCACCGCGGTCCATCCTCTGCAGCACCTACCCGATCCACCTGTTCACCAAGGCGGTGGCGGCGGGGCGCGCGGGGGTCGCCGTCTCGCTGATGCTGCCCGCCACGCTGGGCTGTCCGCACGACTATGTGCTGACCCCCCAGGACATGGCCCGGCTGGCGCAGGCCGATGTCCTGGTGATCAACGGCCTCGGCCTGGAGGAGTTCCTCGGCGCCCCCATCAAGCGCGTCAATCCCAAGATCCGCATCGTCGACAGCTCGGCTGGCATCACCGACCTGCTGGCTGGCGATGGCCATGGCCCGTGCGGCGAGGGCTGCGAGCACGAGCACGGGCATGGGCATGGCGTCAATCCGCATCTCTTTGCGAGTCCGCGCCAGGCGGCGCGGCTGGTCATGAACATTGCCGAGGGCCTGTCTGCGGCCGATCCGGCGGGGGCTGAGACCTACCGGCGCAACGCCCTGACGCAAGCGGCGGCGCTGAACCGACTGGCCGACGAAATAGCGGCGGCGGGGACCCGCCTGCGCAACCACCGCATCGTCCAGCCGCACGGCGTCTTCGACTATCTCGCCCGGGACATGGGCCTGGAGATCGTCGCCGTCCTCCAGCCGCATGGCCAGGATCCATCCGCCGCCGAGATGCTCGCCCTGGCCAAGGCCATCCGCGAACGCCAGGTCGGGGCCATCGCCTTGGAGCCGCAATATCCCCGGGCGACCGGCCAGGCCCTGGCCAAGGAGACCGGCGTCCCGCTGATGACCCTCGACCCGGTGGCCTCCGGAGCGGACGACGCCGACCCCGGACACTACGAACGGACGATGCGCGAAAACCTGGCAACCCTGCAACGCGTGCTGGGGGAAAAGTGAGCACGGTTCCGACAACCGGCGACGATGCCCTGGCCTTCGCAGGCGTTTCGGTGGCGCTGGGGGGCGTCGCCATCCTGGATCAGGTGAACGCGCGAGTGCCGCGAGGAGGCAGCACGGCGATCGTCGGCCCGAACGGCGCGGGCAAGACGACGCTGATCCTGGCCCTGCTGGGCGAGGTGCCGCTGCGGGCCGGGGCAATCCACCTAGGCAGGCGCGCCGACGGCCAGCGCCTGCGCCTCGGCTATGTGCCACAGCGCCTGTCCTTCGACCGCAGCCTGCCGATGACGGTGGCGGAGTTCCTCGCCTCCGGCGACCAGCGCCTGCCCCTCTGGTTCGGGGTGCGCCGACACTGGCGCGAACGGGGACGCCGCCTGCTGGCCGCCGTCCATGCCGAGGCCCTGGCGGACCGCCCGCTCGGTGCCCTCTCCGGCGGCGAGACCCAGCGCGTCCTGCTCGCCCTCGCCCTCGCCCAGGAGCCCGACCTGCTGATCCTCGACGAGCCCGCCGCCGGCGTCGACCTCATGGGCGAACAGGTCTTCTGCGAACTGCTCGAGGCGTTGCGCCGCCAGCAGGGCTTCACCCAGCTGATGGTCAGCCACGACCTCTCCACCGTCACCCACCACGCCACCCATGTCATCTGCCTCAACCGGACGGTCCTGGCACAGGGCCCGCCGCAGGAGATCCTGACGCGCGACACCCTCACCGCCGTCTTCGGCCTGCACATGGGTCTGGTCGACCGGCGCTCGCTGCCGGCCAACGGCGCCATTGCCTGCGACGCCCGCTGCTGCCAAGCGGAGGATCACGACCATGCCTGACCTCGCCCCCCTCCTCGGCCTGCTCGGACGGATCCTGCCCTTCGACTGCCTGCAGGCCGGCTTCATGCAGCAAGCCCTGCTCGGGCTCCTGCTGCTCGCCCCGATGACCGCGTCGATGGGCGTCCAGGTCATCCACTTCCGCATGGGCTTCTACACGGACACGATCAGCCATTCCGCCTTCACCGGGGTGGCGCTCGGGCTGATCCTGTCGCTGAGTCCGCACTGGAGCATGCCGGTCTTCGCGGTGCTGGTCGGGCTGGCGATCGTCGCCGCCCAGCGCCACAGCAACCTGCCGACCGACACGGTCATCGGCGTCTTCTTCTCCGGGGTGATCGCCTTCGGCCTGGCCATCGTCAGCCGCCACCGCAACGCGGCCCGGGACATCCAGCGCTTCCTGTATGGCGACATCCTGACGGTGGGCGAGGCCGACCTCTGGCTGTTGGCGGGGCTGCTGGTGGGGCTGCTGGTCTTCCAGGCGTGGAGCTACAACCGCCTGCTGCACCTGGGCATCAGCCCGGCCATCGCCACCGCCCACCGCGTCCGCGTCGCCCCCTACCAGTACGCGTTCGGCGCGCTCCTTGCGCTGGTGGTCATCGTCGCCGTCTGGGCCGTCGGCGTGCTCCTCGTGACCGCGCTGCTGATCGTGCCCGCCGCCGCCGCCCGCCACTTCGCCCGCACGGCCGGGGGCATGTTCTGGTGGGCCAACGCGATCAGCCTCTCCTCGGCGGTCGCCGGCCTGCTGATCTCGGCCCAGCCCTGGGCGCGCACCGCCACCGGCGCGACCATCATCCTCTGCGCCTTCCTCTGGTTCCTCGTCGGCCTCGCCATCGGTGCCCTCCGCCGGGCCGCGTCGCGCCCCGGCCGGATCCTCGCCATGACGGCGGTCATCATGGCCTGTGCCGCGGCCCTCCCCGCGCAGGCCCAGTCCCGGCGCATCCGCATCCGCGAAGACCGCGGCCAGACGGCGATGGGCACCAAGGTCTATCCGTTGCGGCATGTCGCGGCGGCGGACCTGGCCCCCTTCGTCGAGCAGGCCGTCAAGGCGATGAACCCGGCATCCTCGGCGCGGCCCGGGCGCAATGCCGATGGGGACTTCCTCTCCGTGAGCTTCCCCGTCGCCTCGGCGCAGGCG
>CAZBDL010000484.1:0-2920 GCA_964490525.1 uncultured Victivallales bacterium
GGGTGACGCTGGGCAAGATGCTGGCCGAAAGCCGCCTCTTCCATGTCTTCGACGGGCATGACGAGGAGCACCGCCTGCGTGTCGAGGTGACCATTCCCCGCCGCGACGCCCCGGAGCCCGGCGACCTGATGGCCCTGGCCCGCGAGGAGGCCGAACGGCTAACCCGCCTCCAGCACGTCAACATCTGCCCTCTCTTTCGCGCCGGCGAACAGGATGGCTGCTTTTACACGACCAACCCGAAGATGGACGGCTTCGACCTCGGCTCCTACGACCCGCAGCGACAGGGACTGCTTGACGTCGGGAGGGTCAGCGATGTCATGCAGGCCGCCGCCCTCGCCCTCGCCGTCGGCCACTTCAAGGACATCAGCCACCACAACATCTGCCCGCAATCGATCCATGTCGACGCCCGCGGCACGGTCCGCGTCAAGCACTACTTCATCGCCCGGATCCTCTATCGCTACGACCAGCACCGCCAGGAGCAGGACGACAAGATCCGGGTCTCCGTCCCGCCCCACTACATCAGCCCGGAAAAGGCGGAGGCGGGCACGGAGGACCGGCGCGGTGATGTCTTCAGCTTCGGGGTGCTCTACTACTGGCTGCTGACCGGGCGGCATCCCTACGACGGGACGACGCCGACGGAGATCGTCTACGCTCGCATCCCGCGCCAGGAGAATCGCGCGGACGTCTTCAACGAGGCCGACCGCCTGCCGCCTTATGTCGCGCCGCTGCCCCCCCACGAGATCCGCCCGGAAATCCCCCGCCAGCTGGGGGGCCTGGTGATGGACATGCTGGACTACTACCCGGCCCGGCGTCCGGAGTTCACCGAGATCATCTCGGAGCTGAACTTGCTGCGGGCCAAGCAGGACATGCTGATGCGCCGCCACACCCTCCTCAAGATCGCCCAGACCGATACCCGCGACCTGCCGAAGATGGAAAAGCACGGGACCAGGAAGGCCAGGGCCCCGGAGCCGCCGGCACAGGCCCCTGCCACCAACGATGAGGAAACCGGCCGCCTGCCGGAAAACCCTGTCCTGGCGGAACCGTCTCCCGCCACGTCCAAATCCCACCGGCAGGATCTCCCGGCAGATACGGGGCCGGATCCTGCCGCCGCCTAGGGGCCCCTTGCCCATCCTTGCGTTGGGTGGACCGGCCGCCTGCGGCCATTTTTCCCCGCCGGATTGGCGATGCGCCGGGATTGGGCTATGGTGTGGACAACGACAACCCCGACAGGAACCATGAACCGTCATCTCGATATTCCCCTTTCCCGCCCCCTCGTCTGCTTTGATCTCGAGACCACCGGAACCAACATCCAGGTCGACCGGATCGTCGAGATCAGCGTCGTCCGCCTCAGCCCCGGTGGCGAACTGGAGGTGAAGACGCGGCGGATCAATCCCGAGCGGCCGATCCCCCCCGAGGCGACGGCCATCCATGGCATCGGCGATGCGGATGTTGCGGATCAACCCCCGTTTCGCGCGGTCGCCTCGTCACTGCTGCTCTACCTTGAGGGCTGCGACCTGGCCGGGTACAACATCCAGCGCTTCGACCTGCCGCTGATCGTCGAGGAATTCAAGCGCGCCGGCCTCGAGTTCACGCTCGGCGACCGCCGGGTGATCGATGCGCAGACCATCTTCCACAAGCGCGAGCCCCGCACCTTGGAGGCCGCCTACCGCTTCTACTGCGGCAAGGAGCTGGAAGCCGCCCATTCGGCCGAGGCCGACGCGCGCGCCACCCTCGAGGTCCTGCAGGGCGAGCTCAAGAAGTATCCCGACCTGCCGCGCGACATCGATGCCCTCGCTGCCTATTCGAGCCTGCGCGAGCCCAGTTGGATCGACGACACCGGCAAGTTCAAGTGGCAGGGCGACGAGCCGGTCGTCGGCTTCGGACGCAACGCCGGGGCGTCCCTGCGCGACATCGCCGCCAACAATCCCGGGTTCCTGAGCTGGATGATCAATGCCTCATTCCCCGCCGACGCCGTCCAGATCGCCCGCGACGCTCTCGCCGGCAAGTTCCCGGCCCGGAGGCCCAGCCCGTGAATCCCGAGCGCCTGCATTCGCTGATGAGCCTGTTGGAGGACGAGGACCAGCATACGGCCGGGCTGGCCATGGCCGAGCTGCTCGCCGCCCCGGAAGACCTCGACCGCATCCTGCCGGAAATGCAGGAGAGCGCCAGCTCGGTGCTCCGCCGCCGGGCCCATCAGCTCCAGAACATCCTCAATGTCCGCCGTCGCCGCACCCGTGCCGGGGAGGCCTTCGCCCGTCGCCAGCCCAGCCTGATCGAGGGCCTCCTCGAACTGCACATGCTCTGGTACGACGAGGATCTCGAGGACGAGATCATGAACCTCTGGCACAAGCTGCTCGAGCAGGTCGACCAGGCCAAGCCCGAGACGCCCGAGGCCATGGCGCGCTTCCTCCGCCGCCTCGGCCTGACCATCGGCGAGCCCGAGGAGTGCAACCCCGACCACCATTGCTTCGGCACGGTCGTCGAGGATCTCGTCGGTGCCGACTACATGGTCTGTGCCGTCGCAAGGCTCCTCGCCGCCGAGGCCGGATGGAATGGCGAGGTCGTCGCCACCCCCGCCTGGGGCTTCTGCCTGCTCGACCGCCGCGAGGGCGTGCTCCTGGTTCCCGGACGCAACTGGCGCGTCAAGCCCCGGGAAAGTGCCCATGGCATCGAGCCGTGGAGCGACGAGATGGTCCTGCGCCTCGCCGCGGCCATGCTCTTCCTCGAGTCCGTGCGCAGCGACAGCCCGCGCTATGCCTACACCCTCGGCTCCGCCCTCACCCGCAGCTGTCCCGGGCACGACTTCGCCCAACTGCCCTATCCCCTCGGCGAGCGCCGCTAGCCGGTCACTCGAAGATGTGCAGGGCCTGCTCGACGGGAACCGGCCCGGGCAGGGCCATCTGGAAGAGCTCGTAGGTCC
>CAZBDL010000485.1:0-2903 GCA_964490525.1 uncultured Victivallales bacterium
TTTCCCTCTCTTCGTGCTCGTGCTCGTACTCGTGCTTGTAATCGAAACCGTACTCATTCCCCCCAGCGCCTCATGGTTCTGCCGTCCCCCGCCGGGAACGCCAATCTCCGCATTGGCATGCCATTAATCTTCACTACAGCTGGATGAATCCATGCTTCTTCAGATGGGCAATCACCTTTTCCGCCGACTCCTCCGGGTTTTCCGTCTCCGTGCAAATCTCGATGTCCGGGTTCTCCGGAGCCTCGTAAGGCGATGAGATTCCAGTGAAGTCCTTGATCTCTCCTGTCCGTGCCCGCTTGTAGAGGCCCTTGGGGTCACGCCCTTCGCACACAGCCAGCGGGGCGTTAACGTAGACTTCAACGAAGCGCTCCGGGGTGACGATCCCCCGGACCTTCTCGCGATCCTTGCGGAACGGCGAGATGAACGCGCAGAGTGCGATTAATCCGGCGTCCGCGAACAACGCCGCCACCTCGCCCGCCCGACGGATGTTCTCTTCCCGGTCAGCCGCCGTGAAGCCCAGGTCGGAATTCAGGCCATGCCGCAGGTTGTCGCCGTCCAACGTGTAGCAGAGGTGCCGGAGAAAATGCAACTTCACCTCCAGAATTCGCATGACCGTTGTCTTGCCCGAACCCGACAGTCCGGTCAGCCACACTACGCAGCCCCGCTGACGGAACACTTCCTCGCGGTCCGCCTGACGAATCCGGCTTTTCGTGTAGAACAGCGTCTGGGATGGACCGGGCGCAACTTCTTGAACATTGTTTACCATAGCGCTATTATATCCTTCGTCAAGGTCGGCATGACGCTTGTCCGATGGCGTGCAAATATAGCTTCATGATGGCATCGGGGGCGAATGCCTGGATGCGGGCGTGAGCGTGGTTTGCCATGGCCTGGCGCAGACGGAGGTCGTGGGCCAGGCGGAGCAGACCGGCGACGGCATTGGAAAGATCATCCGGGTTGACGATGATTCCGGCGGTGTTGTCCGGGACACACGTTTGGGATTTTTGATTTTGGATTTCGAATTTTCCCAGGATGTCGCGGACGCCGCCGACATCGGTGGCGAGGATGGCGCAGCTGGCATCGGCGGCTTCGAGCAGGACGTTCGGCAGGCCCTCGGCGCGGGAGGAGAGGAAGAAGATGTCGGCGGCCGGGAGCAGGCGTCGCGCCTCGGGGACCTCGCCGGTAAGGGTGAAGGCCGTCTCCAGTCCGCGTTCACGGATGGCTGGCAGCAGGGCCGGGCCGCCGCTGCCGACCAGCAGGGCATGAAGGGACGGACATGTCTTTTGGGCGGCGGCGAACGTCTCCAGGAAGAAGGGCCAGTTTTTCGTGGGGGAGTCGCGTCCGACCCCGGCCACGACCACGGCATCCGGCGGCAAGCCCAGTTCCCGACGCACGGCCAGACGGTCGGGCAGGGGACGCGGCATCGGCTCGTAGATGTTGTGAATGAGGAGGATGCGCTCGTCGGGCACGCCCGCTTCTCGCAGTTCGTCGGCGAGTTTCGCAGAGTTCACGACCAGTTTCGGGCTTCCGAGGCCGAGGCGCACGCGCCAGCCCGGGAGCTGCCGCCGCTCCGCATCGAGCTGCTGGCGCAGCGACCCGACAAACGGCATCCCGCCGGTCACCAGACGGAAGCCGTTGGTGAAGAAGCTCCAGGAAAAGACGGCCCGGGGTCGGTACCTGCTGACGAGCTGGTGGCAGCGCCAGAGCTTACCCGGTGCGGACAAGCCGCCCAGGGAAACGACCGGCACGCCCAGTTCCCCCTCGATCCGCTGTCGCCAGATGCCTTTCCCAGCATCGCTGACCACCACCAACGGCCGAATCCGCGCCCGATCCAGGTGCTTCAGGAACAGGTGGAGCTGGCGCTCTGTTCCGCCGTTGCCGAGCTGGCCGATCAGGCAGAGGAGGTCGAGGGGATGGGTGAGGGAAGGAGGGGTCATGGCTTCACCGGCACATGGTTTAAAGCAGGGTTTGCTCATTGTCGGGATGGCGCGGGGCGTCCAAATCGAGGCGGTCGAGGGTTGCCAGCAGAAAGTCGGCTTCGGCGTCGGTGTGGGCGGTGGAGAGGAAGGCGGTCTCGAACTGAGAGGGGGGAAGGAAGATGCTGTGGTCGCGCAGGGCGCGATGCCAGGCGGCGAAGGCGGCGGTGTCCGAGTCCTGGACTTCGACGAGGTTACGGGGTGGCGTCCCGTGGCGGAAGAAGACGGTGAACATGCTTCCGAGGCAAGGGACGGAGCAGGCCAGGCCGAGCTTGGCCAGGGCGGCATGGAGGCCAGCTGCGATCCGCTGTCCGCGCCGGGCCAGTTCGGGGTAGGGGTCGTCCTCCCGGAGCCGGCGCACGGTGGCCAGGCCGGCGGCCACGACGACGGGATTGCCGCTGCCGGTGCCGGCCTGGTAGACGGGGCCTTCGGGGGCGAGTCCGTCCAGGAGGGCGCGTGGGCCGAGGATGGCGCCGACGGGGAGGCCGCCGCCGATGATCTTGCCGAGACAGGTGAGGTCGGGGCGAATATGGCCGGGGACGGGACAGGCGCCGGGGGCGAGGCGGAAGCCGGTGATGACCTCGTCGAAGATAAGCAAGG
Source organism: uncultured Victivallales bacterium (assembly GCA_964490525.1). Lineage (GTDB taxonomy): Bacteria > Verrucomicrobiota > Lentisphaeria > Victivallales > CAZBDL01 > CAZBDL01. The sequence continues at coordinate 2,574 of CAZBDL010000485.1, forward strand.
CGCCATGGGTGGCGGTTGCGCGGCGGATGGCGGCAAGGAATTCCCCGGTGGCGGGAACCAGTCCCATGTTGCCGGCCACCGGTTCGACGATGGCCGCCGCGATGCCATCGGGGTCGGCGGCGAAGGCGGCGACCACGGCGGCGGCATCGTTGTAGGGCAGGACGAGGGTGTCGGCGACAGCGGCGGGGGGAACCCCCGGCGAACTGGCGCGGGGTTGCTCCAGGCAACCGCTGCCGGAGGCGGCGAGGAGGGCGTCGGCATGGCCATGGTAGCCGCCGGCGAACTTGATGATCCGGTTGCGGCCGGTCGCCCAGCGGACCAGGCGGAGGG
>CAZBDL010000486.1:0-2900 GCA_964490525.1 uncultured Victivallales bacterium
CCCTTGGTGGTGAAGAACGGGTCGAAGATCCGGTTCCGCGTCGCCTCGTCCATGCCCACGCCCGTGTCCGAGACCGTCACCACCCAGTACACCCCCGGGGTGATGTCCGGCATCACCGAGAGGATGTTCTGGCCCACCTCGATGCGGGTCAAGGCCACGGTCAAGTGGCCCCCGCGGGCTTCTCCAGGGGGGCGCATGATGGTCATGGCGTGCGAGGCATTGATGAAGAGATTGACGAAGACCTGGGTGAGCATGCCCTCGTCGCCATTGATCCAGGCCGGCTCGGGCAGGGTCACCACCTCGGTGCCGACCGCCGGATCCAGGCTCTTGCGACAAAGACGGTAGGCATTGGCGATGAGTGGGTTGAGGTCGATCCTGGCAAAGGCGACCTCCTTCTTGCGGGACAGACCCATAAGCTGCTGGACGATCTCGGTGCCGCGCTGCACGGCCTCCTCGACCACCGCCAAATCCGGTGCCAGCGCTTCGCGCAGGAGATCGAGGGACGCCGCCCGGTCGAGCGAGAACTGGATGCCGTCGAGGGTCGCCCCGACACTGCCGATGACATTGTTGAAATCGTGCGCAATGCCGGCGGCGAGGTTGCCGACCGTCTCCATCTTCTGCGACTGGCGCAAGTACTCGTCCTTCTTCACGGCATCGGTCGCGTCCTCGACCCGGACGACCGCGCCGCCGCTCGCCGCGAGGGACCCGCCAAGCGGATAGGACGAGACCCGGAAAGAGCGCTCCTCCTGGCCGAGACGGGCCCCCAGGAGGAGGTCGTTGAGCTCGCGGCCACTGCGCAGGTGCTCGGCGAGGATGTCCCGGCAATTCGCCAGCAGGGGCACATCGTCCATCAGGCACCGGCCCACCATGGCGGCCGCGGCCAGCCCGGTCATCGCCTCGGCCCCCGCGTTCCACTGGCGGATGGTCCCGTCACGGTCCGCCACCACCAGCATGAAGGGCAGCGAGGCGAAAATCTCGGACAGGTTACGGTTGACCTCCAGGAGACGGTGTTCGGCCTGCGCCTTCTCGCACAGGGACAGCACCATTTGGGCCAGCTCCATCTCGTCGAACGGCTTCTTCAGGATGAGCAGGTTGTCGCGATGGCCCGTCGCCGCCACCAGGTCGTCCCAGGAAATGTCCGCATACGCCGAGCAGAGCACCAGGTGCAGCCGGTCGTCCTCCGCCCACAGGTTCAGCATGGTCTCCAGGCCGTTCCAGCCGCCGGGCATGCGCATGTCCACGAAGGCCAGGGAAAAGGGACGCCCCTCCTCCCGGGCCCGGCGCACCGAGGCGAGCCCGGACTGCCCGTCCGCCACCGTCTCCACCTGGAAGGCCAGCGACTCCGGGGGCGGCGGGGAGGCAGGGGCAGAGGCGCCCAACAACCGTTGGCGGATGTCCCGCACCGCATGCGACCGGTCACCCAGCCGGAGGATGAAGCGGGACATCTCCTCCCGAAGCTCGGCCTGGTCGTCGATGATCAGAATCCTGCGTTCCATCCCGGCGTGCCCCATGATTTGCCATACTGTAGCTGAATCCGGGGAAAATCCTAGGCTGCGGGCGTCCCCGCGTCACCCCCTCGACGCCCCGCCGCCGCCCCTCAGAAGGAATGGCAGACGAGGCCATCGCGGAGCTTGGGCTCGAACCAGGTGGACTTCGGGGGCATGATCTCGCCGGCGTCGGCGATGGCGAAGAGCTGTCCGATGGTGGTCGGGAACATCGAGAAGGCGACGGCATGGGTGCCGCCATCGACCAGCTTCTCGAGCTCCCGGGTGCCGCGGATGCCACCGATGAAGTCGATGCGCTGGTCGGTGCGCGGATCGGCGATGCCCAAGATCGGGGCGAGCAGGCGATCCTGCAGGAAACTGACGTCAAGCTGCCCGATCACCCCCAGATCCTGCGGATTGAAGCGTGGCCGCAGCAGGCGCCAGGCCCCGTCCAGATAGAGGCACAATTCGCCCGGGCATGTGGGCGCGGGAGACGTCGTCGGCGAAATGACGAAGGATTCGGCGACCCGGGCGAGAAATTCGTCCCGGCCGAGGCCGTTGAGGTCGCGCACCGCCCGGTTGTAGGGCAGGATCTGGAGCTGCGAGGCGGGAAACACCACCGCCAGAAAGAAGTTGTAGTCCTCCTTGCCGGTGTGTCCCGGGTTGTCCTGGCGGCAGGTCGCAGCGGCACGGGCCGCCGAGGCGGCGCGGTGATGGCCGTCGGCAATGTACAGGGCGGAAACCGAGGCGAAGGCGGCGGACAGAGCCCGACTGTCGTCCACGCTCGCCCGCCAGAACCGGTGGCGGATGCCGTCCGGCGCGGTGAAGTCGAAGAGCGGCGTGGCGGCGGCGACCTTCGCCACCAGAGCATCGACCGCAGCCTCGTCCCGATACGCCAGGAACACGGGGCCCGTCTGCGAACGCAGGGTCATGACATGCCGGGCGCGGTCGTCCTCCTTGTCCTGACGCGTCTTCTCATGCTTCTTGATCGTGCCGGCATTGTATTCGTCGACGGAGACGGCCGCCGCAATCCCGGTCTGCCGGTGCTCCCCCATGGTCAGCTCGTAGATATAGAGATGCGGCTCGGCGTCGAAGGTCAACGGGGCTGCCGCGCACAGCCGGCGAAAGTTCGCAGCCGCACGCTCATACACGGCCGGGCTGTGCAGATCCACCCCGGGCTCCATCTCGATCTCCGGACGCGACACCCGCAGGAAGCTCAGCGGATTGCCCTCCGCCAGGGCCGCGGCCTCGGCGCTGTTGACCACATCATACGGCACCGCCGCCACCTGGGCAGCACGCTCGGGCGGCGGCAGCAATCCACAAAACGGCAAGACGCGGGACATGGCTCATCCTCCGGGGGTGGTTATTGCGCAGACCCCGGAATGTACCCCCGCGGCGCAGTTTGCCAACCCCCGG
>CAZBDL010000487.1:0-2890 GCA_964490525.1 uncultured Victivallales bacterium
AAGACCACTTAGTGCCCCCCGTGCTCGTGCTCGTGCTCGTGCTCGTGCTCGTGCTCGTGCTCGTAATCGGCGTCGGCTCTTCGGGAGACAGAGGTTCGCCCGCTGGCGGACGGGCTCCTACCTTGCGCGAGGCTTTGCGTCGCCCTCGTTCCCCAATGGACAACGGCAGGCGCGGGGAATATATTCGGTGCGTATCGACCCCAAGCCCCATGGAGGCCGCCGATGCCGACGTCCCTTGACCGCCGCCTCGCCGCCTACTCGCTGACCGCCGGCCTGACAATGGCCGCAGGAACGGCCGCCCAGGCCACCATCGACCATGAGCCCCTCGACCCTGACGTGACCCTGACATATGCGGGGGAGCCACAGCAATTCGAACTGGATTTGAATGACGACGGGACGGTCGACTTCCTCCTTCAAGTCGGCACCCAGACGATGACCTGGGCGACCTCGGGGGGGATTCATGTCGACTACTACTATCGCGAGGTGCGCCCGATTCCCCAGGCATGGCCGGGCAGTGTCGGTCCCGGGCAAAACATGGTGCTGGGCGACTGGGAGGCCCGCGCATTGAACTCGAACTACCTGATCGGCACCGCATACGCCTCTTGGGCAAGCTATTCCGGAATCTGGATGGCCTGGCAGGGCAGCCTCGTCAAAAGCACAGGCGATGTCGAGCCCGCCGCCGGCGGCCTGTTCCTGGGCCGCAACCGCAAGATGCTCGGGCTGGCCTTCAACCTGGCCGACGGCTGGCACTACGGCTGGTGCCGGGCCAGCGTCGACCCGGCCAGCCGCTCGTTCACCGTCCACGACTATGCCTACGAGACCGATCCCGACACCCCGATTCCCGCCGGCGCCTTCCTCGATCCCATCCTGGAGGGAACGGTCGGCAGCCGTTGCGACATCGACGCCGACGATGTGCCGGACACGGGCGGGGACTTCACCGCCGCGCCCAAGCTGATCGGGCATTATTTCGATCCGGTCAAGGGCAAGAAGTTCGCCAAGGCCACCTTCAAGGCCGTGTTGAACGCGCCCGCGCCCGCCCCCGGCGCCGTCTTTGAACTGAAGAAGAAGATCCGGCTCTACGACAGCAAGGCCTTCAAGGCGGCCTACAAAGGCGGACAGCGCTGCCTCGACTTCCTGAACGGACAACCGAACCAGGGCATGTACTTCGACCTGGAGGTTCAACATGCGGAGGGCGGCGAGCCCGGAGGCGGCCTCTCCGCCCATGTCGCCCTCATGCCGCCGGAAATCATGGCCCTCGATGGCGGCCCCGACCTGGGCAGCATCCTCACCATCAACGGCACCTGGTTCGGCGTCAAAGCGCCCAAGGTCTGGCTGGAGTACCGCGTCGCCAACCCCAAGGGCGGCTTCATCACCAAGGCCCTCAAGCTCAAGGCCCTCAAGCCCTACACGTATCCCGACACCAAGGGCAACCCCGACAAGAGCTGCATGAACGTGGACACCGGCGCCAGCCAGGTTCGCGTGCAGTTCCCGGATGCCTGGCCGAAGGGCTGGGATGACAGCGACCACTTCCTGGTGCTCGACAACGGCATCGGCATGACCACCATCTGGGACATCGACCACCTGCCGTGAGCCTGGCGGCCAAGGCGACAGCCGGAAGGCCCCCTGCTGGCTCGCCCGAAGCGCTCGGCGGGGAAGGACTCCTGAGATGATTGAGCGTTTCAGGATGGAGATGGAGTTCCTCATCGGTGACGCACGAAAGGTGGCGCATGCCTACGGAAATGACTCGCAATGCGGATGAAAAACCGTCCCGGCGATTGGGCAAGGGCCCCTGCAAGGGGATGAACTTCGGGTTCTATGCCGGCAAGGGGGTGCTGGGATCGGCGTGGGCGCGGGAACAAGTCGACCGGATGGCGGCGCTCGGCATTGACTGGATCGCCTTGTGCGTGACCGTCACCCAGGAGACGCCGCAGTCCACGCTGCAGTACCGCGATTTCAACTTCAGTCCGCGCGATGACGAGGTCATCGGGATCATCCGGCATATCCGCGCCAAGGGCATCCGCGTCATGCTGCGTCCGATGATCGAGACCCAGGACGGCCTGGATCGCGGCAGCATCTGGTTTCCCCATGATGGCGAACGCATGCCCGGGCGGCGCAGCGCCCGGCGCGCGGAGTGGTTCGCTGGCTTCCGCCAGCGCTCGGTGTTCTACGCCGAGATCGCGCAGGAGACCGGCTGCGAGGCCTACGGGCTGGAAAGCGAACTGGACAAGATGAACGACGAGCACGGGCACTGGCGCGCCGTGATTGACGACGTGCGCACGGCCTATGCCGGGCATGTCAACTGCAACCACTGGTTTTCGCACGACGACTGGATCGCCTGCCTGAAGCATCCGGACCACTGGTGGCACGCGCTCGACAGCCTGTCGTGCTCGTACTACCCGAGGGCGGCTGACCGCCCGGGATGCTCGGCGGACGAGATGGCGCGCAACCTGCGCGACGGCACCCTTGATCCCCGCGCCGCCGTCGCCTACTGGCGCCAGGTGGCCGAATTGCTCGGCAAGCCGGTGTTCTTCGGCGAGGTCGGCTGCACCTCGGCCACCGGGGCGGCGGCAACCCCCTGGAACTGGAACTGCCCCGGCAACCGATACGATCCGCACGAGCAGGCCCGGTTCTTCGAGGCGGTCTGGGACACGTTTGCGGCGGAACCCTGGTGGCAGGGTATCTTCTGGTGGAAGTGGGACGAACACAACATCCGTCCCGTATTCCGCGACGATCCGGCGGGCGACAAGGGATTCACGGTGGACGGCAAACCCGCCGCCGAGGCCATGCGCCGCCGGTTCGCGGACAAGGCGTCAGTACAGGCCGGGGCGCAGGCCCTCCTCACGGCGCCCAGTGCGGCGTCGGCAGGGGCTTGCCGTAGAGGTCGGCGGAG
>CAZBDL010000488.1:0-2888 GCA_964490525.1 uncultured Victivallales bacterium
AGGCCCCGCCATTGCAAAGGCATGGGGTGGGCTTATGGTAAAGGTTTTGCCGTGTTCCGATTGGCGCAAGTGACGGGCCGATGGAGCTGAAGCCGAACCCGTGGACGAGGACGACGCAAAGCATTGTGCAAGGTAGGAGCCCGCTCCCGCGGGCGAACTTCTGTCTCCCGAAGAACCGATTGCGAGCACGAGCACGAGCACGAGCACGAGGACGAGGACGAGGACGAGGCGAAGCCCGGCGCAAGGTAGGAGCCCGTTCCCGCGGGCGAACCTCTTTCTCCCAGGGAACCGAAGCCAATTCAAGGACGAACGCAGATGGGGCGCCGGGGGCAAGGACAAGGACGCTCAATGCCGATCTTCAACGCACAACATTCAATGGTCACCCCGGGGGGCATGGAGACGAGGCGTGAGGAAGCGCAAGGATGGTGATGGCGGCGGCGGGCCGGAGCGCCGCCTGCTGAGCGGCGACGAGGCGGTGGCCCTGGCGGCGCATGAGCTTGGGGTGCAGTTGGGCACGGGCTATCCGGGGACGCCGTCGACCGAGATCCTCGAGGCGCTGGCGGAGCTGGGCGGGGCCGCGCAATGGGCGCCGAACGAGAAGGTGGCGCTGGAAGTGGCCTTGGGCGTGGCCTTTGCGGGGGGGCGGGCGCTGTGCACGATGAAGCACGTGGGGCTCAACGTCGCCGCCGATGCCCTCTTTACCCTGGCCTACACGGGCGTCTCGGGGGGATTGGTGATCGTCTCGGCGGACGACCCCGGGATGGCGAGCAGCCAGAACGAGCAGGACAACCGGCATTACGCGAAGTTCGCGGGCGTGCCGATGCTGGAGCCGTCGGACAGCCAGGAGGCGTACGATTTCACCCGGCTGGCGATGTCCCTTTCCGAGCGCTTCGGCACGGCCATGCTGCTGCGCCTGACCACCCGCGTCTGCCATTCCAAGGGCGTGGTGGTTCCCGTCGGGGCGGTGCCGCCGTTGGTCCCGGAATACCGCCGCGACATCCCGGGGCGGGTGATGATTCCGGCGTTTGCGCGTCCGGCCCACCGGCGCCTGCGCGAACGGCTGGCGAAGATCGCCGCCTGGAACGAGGCCGAGGGGCCGAACCGGGTCGAGCCGGGGCCGGGGGGAGGGGAGGGGCCGGCCCTGATCACGTCGGGGGTGACGTATCACCATGTGCGCGAGGCGGCGCCCGGGGCGGCCGTCCTCAAGCTGGGCATGACCTGGCCGCTGCCGCTGGCGACGGTCCGCCGCTATGCCGAGGCTCATGGCCCGTGCCGCATCGTCGAGGAGGGCGAGGACTTCCTCCATGGGGAGCTGCGCACGGCGGGGCTGGCGGTGACGGGCAAGGATGCGTCCTTCCGCTTTGGCGAACTGACCGTGGCGCGGGTGCGGCGACTGCTGGCGGGGGAGCCCGACGCCGCAGCGCCCGCCCCCAAGGGCACGCCGCCCCGGCTGTGCCCGGGATGTCCGCACCGCCAGGTTTTTGAGATCCTGGCTGGGATGGACTGCATCGTGGCCGGCGACATCGGCTGTTATTCGCTGGGGGCGTTGCCGCCGTACGAGGCGATGGAGACGCTGGTGTGCATGGGGGCGGCGGTGGGGGTGGGCCTGGGCATGCGTCATGCCTTGCCGCCGGAGCGGGCGCGGCGGGTGGTCAGCCTGCTCGGCGACAGCACCTTCATGCATGGGGGCATTCCCGGCATCGTCGAGATGGTCTACAATCCGCCGCCGACCGGCCATGTCGTGCTGGTGCTGGACAACGGCACGACCGCCATGACCGGGTTGCAGGAGCATCCCGGGACGGGGCGGCGGCTGGATCGGCGTCCGGCGCGCCAGGTGCTCATCGAGGAGGTGGCGCGCGGCTGCGGAGTCGGGCGCGTCGAAGTGGTCGATCCGGTCGCCGACCCGGCGGGCTTCGCGTCGGCCCTGGCGTCGGCCCTCGACTCCGGCGAGCTGGCGGTGATCGTGGCCCGGCGCGAATGCCTGCTCGCCGTCCGCCAGCGGCGCAAGCACGAGGCGGCGGAAGCCGCCTGCGGAGGTGTCGCATGAGCACGACGCACGTGGTCAATGTCATTGTCGCGGGGCTTGGCGGACAGGGCGTCCTGACCTGCGCCGACATCCTCGCCCTGGCCGCCTTCCACGCCGGGCACGATGTCAAGAAGGCCGAGGTCCATGGCATGAGCCAGCGCGGCGGCAGCGTCGCCTGCGATGTCCGCTTCGGTAGCAAGGTCCGCAGCCCGATGGTTCCGCTTGGCGAGGCCGATGTCCTGCTGGTGCTGGCGGAGGACCAGGTCGAGCTGAACCGCCATCAGCTCCGGCCTGGCGGGCTGCTGCTGACGCCTGCCGACATGGCGGTAGCACTGCCTTCCGCCCGCACCCTCAACGTCGCCCTACTCGGGCGGCTGAGCCGGCACCTGGAGATTCCGGAAGCGTGCTGGCGGCGGGCTCTGGACGAGTCCTTGCCACCGCGGCATCGCGAGGAGAACCTGGCGGCCTTCGCGCTGGGGGCGGAAACGGGAGGGGACGCTCAACGCTGAAGGGCTGCGCCGCGATTTTTTGCTGGTCTTAGTGCCATTGCAGCCCAGGGCGCAAAGTGCCATCCGGATCCGACATCAACCCGTCCTCAGCGAAAACATGGCGCTTGAGGATGCCACAGGAGATTGCCATGGAGCCACGGACAACCCCGGATTTCGCGACGGCCTCGGCGCCGGACTTCCAGTCTGGCGAGCACCTGCGGGAGGTGCAGGCGGAGCGGCTGCGCTCGACCGTGCGGCGCGCCTACGACCACGTCGCCCTGTTCCGCGAGCGGATGCGGGAGCGGGGCATGGCGCCGGAGGATGTGCGCGGGCTGGACGACCTGTCGGCGCTGCCCTTCACGGTGAAGGCCGAC
>CAZBDL010000489.1:0-2884 GCA_964490525.1 uncultured Victivallales bacterium
CTCTACTATCTGCCGGCGGTGACCACCGGCATCGTCACCCTCTTCCTCTGGAAGGAGCTGATGTTCGATCCGTCGCCGGACGGCGCGCTGAACGGCATGCTGGCGGCGATCGGCATCGAGCCGCTGAAGTTCCTCGAGAGCCCGGCGCTGGCGATGGTCTGCATCATCATCCCCGGCATCTGGGCGCACGCCGGGCCGGGCTGCCTGATCTACCTGGCGGCGCTGAAGACGATCCCGGACGAGATGTACGAGGCGGCGGATCTGGACGGCGCGGGCATCTGGTGCAAGTTCCGGCACGTCATGCTGCCCAGCATGAAGGCGCTGATCCTGATCAACTTCCTCGGGGCGTTCGTCGGCGCCTTCCAGGCCTCCGAGAACATCTTCGTGATGACCGGCGGCGGCCCGATCAACCGCACCATGACCACCGGCCTCTACATCTGGTACAACTCCTTCCTCTACCTCAATTTCGGCTTCGCCACGGCCCTCGCCTGGGTGCTCGGGGCGATGATCCTCGGGTTCACCGTGATCCAGCTCCAGGTGCTGAGCAAGGTCCAGTTCCAGCGCGCCGGCGCCGCCAAGGAGGGCAAGTGACATGCCACTGATCGCCGAAGTTGGCCGCCGCAGCCTGAGGGTCCGCCTGGTTCTCGCCCTGCTCTATCTGACGCTCACCGCCGGGGCCGTGAGCATGATCTACCCCTTCGCGCTGATGATCTCGAACTCCTTCACCTCGCTGGCCGACTACCAGGAGTTCCGCCTCATCCCGCGCTACTGGCACTGTCCCCCGGTGCTCTTCAAGAAATACCTGGTGGACAAGAACAAGATCGACCTCACCGGCTACGAATATGGCCGGATGTGGTATCGCACCCAGGACATCCGAGTCGCCCAGCGGATGATCGACCCCGAGCGCAGCGAAATCGATGCGGCGCGCAGCGAGGCGGCAGGGCAGCGGATCTATGCGCGGACGGTGTACCGCACCGAGGACGACCTGGCCGTCTGGTTCAACAATCCCCAGGCCGAGCTGAACCGGATCGTCGACGACTGGCAGGTATTCGCCGACACCGTCCCCGAGATCTACCGGCTGGCCTATTTCTGCGCCGGCAGCACCTTGCAGTGGACGCCCCTCGACCTGCGTCCGCAGTACCGGAAATGGCTGCGGAACCGCTTCGATGGCGACATCGGGGCGCTCAACCAGGCCTACGCCGAGAGCTACGAGACCTTCGAGCAGGTCGGCACGCCCTATGTCGATGTCCTGCGCCAGCGCTGGCTGCTGCCGCTGGACGACAAGTACCTCGACTGGGCGAACTTCCGCCGCACCCTGCCGGTCTCCCAGACCTGGGTGATCACGGCGGAAATCGCCTTCCAGAAGTACCTGCGCGAGACCTATCCGCAGGTCGAGGAGCTGGTTGCCGCTACCGGCCTGCCCCTGGCCGAGCATGGAGACCTGACCCTGTTTCGTGCCGCCCGCGACCGGATCCTGCCGACGGACGCCTACGAGGCCTTTGTCCGCCGCAAGTGCCCGGTCGTCTTCCTGCGCCTCGACCCCTCCCTGACCCCCGACTTCCAGGCCTTCCTCGAGGCCAAGTACCGCAACTTCTCCCCCGAGGCGCGCGCCCAGCGCCTGGGCACGCCCTTCGCCGAGCTCTGCCCGATGACCGAGGCCTACTCGGGCCAGGCCAACGACTGGATCGAGTTCATGGAGCAGAAGGCCGACCTGGCCAAGATCGGCTTCCACGATCCGACGGCCATGTACCAGGACTTCCTGCGGACGAAATACGGCGACGCCAAGGCGGTCAACCGCGCCTATGGCTGGGACATCGCCGACCTCGCCGACGTGCGCCTGCCCGTGCCCTATATCGACGTCCACAGCTTCCGCGCCCGCCGTGGCGAGATCTTCCGCACCTACCTGTTCAGCAACTATCTCGAGGTCATCAAGGTCATCGCCGTCCATGGCCGCGCGCTGAGCAACACCATCATCTACATCATCCTCTCGATCTTCGGGGCCCTGACCATCAATCCCCTCGCCGCCTATGCCCTCTCCCGGTTCAAGCTTTCCTACACCAACAAGATCCTGCTCTTCCTGCTCGCCACCATGGCCTTCCCGAACTCCGTCGGCATGATTCCCCGCTTCCTCATGCTCAAGGAGTTCGGCATGCTCAACACCTTCTGGGCGCTGGTCCTGCCGGGCCTGGCCAACGGCTACGGCATCTTCCTGCTCAAGGGCTTCTTCGACAGCCTTCCCGCCGAGCTCTACGAGGCGGCGCTGATCGACGGCGCCTCCGAGATCGTCATCTTCTTCCGCATGTCCCTGCCCCTGACCACCCCGATCCTCGCGATCATGGCCCTCGGCGCCTTCACCCACGCGTACAGCGCCTTCATGTTCGCCTTCCTCACCTGCCAGGACCCGAAGATGTGGACCCTCATGGTCTTCCTCTACGAGTTCCAGCAAACCTACCCCAACTATCTGGTCATGGCCTCCCTGGTCGTCTCCTCCGTCCCCACCCTGCTGGTCTTCATCTTCTGCCAGAACATCATCCTCCGCGGCATCGTCGTCCCAAGCTTCAAGTAAAGAGGGAAATCCGAAGCACCAACGTGGACTCGTTGTTCTTCTTGATTCTTGAACGTTGAACGGCGGGCGTTTTCCCGGCTTCGTATTGGGTGCTTCGTATTTCGTATTTGGAATTTCGTATTTTATCTTTCCCACCTTCACCCAAGGGACTCCCATGGACTTCGTGAAGTTCGATCCGCTGGCGCGCCAGCGCCTGGCGCTGAACTACCTGCAGAACATGACCGACGCCAAGCGCGACTTCCTGCCGTACTGGCTGGTCGGCATCCAGCAGCAGCCGGCCATCGCCAAGCACTGCCGGGTCGACGACGCCGAGCTGGT
>CAZBDL010000490.1:0-2884 GCA_964490525.1 uncultured Victivallales bacterium
GGCACTTGCGGCAGAGCAGGTTTCTACAGCGGGCGCAGGTGGCCATAGGGATCAGGCCGCCTGGCGCAGGAAGCGCTTGTTGAGCTGCTTGACCACTGTGGCCGAGAGCTCGACAGGCGCGCCATTGCGCTGTGCGCCGCGCAGGAGATGGATCAGACTCTCCACGTGGCGCAGGTTGCCGCGGGTGCAGTCGTAGATGGCGCTGACCGTCTCGCGGTCGAGCTTGCGCTTGCCGTCGATGTCCAGGGAGCGTCCGACCAGAGCGCTCTCGAGATCTTCCATCTCCACCGGCAGGACCGAATGGCGGAAGCCGATGCGGTGATGGGTGGCGGGCACCCGGGCGAGGATCGCCTCGACCGCCGGACAGCCGAGATAGCACAGGGGCTTGCCGGTGATCTCGGCGATCTCGCGGAGCATGTCGGCATTGGAACTGCGCAGGCGGTCGGCTTCGTCGATGATGAGGAAGGCGTCGCGCTCCTGCACCTGGTCGAGCACGGCGTCATACAGTTCGGACTTCAGCCGGTAGCTCTGGGGCTCGATGTTCAGGGAATGGGCGATGGCTTCGAGCAGAATCCGCGGCGTGAGAATGTCCCTGGGCGGCGTGGTGACGATGACCACGTCGGACTTGGAGTTGGCGGCGTAGACGTTGGCGGTGAAGGTTTTTCCCACCCCAGCCTGACCGGTGACCAGGCCGAGAGGGCGCTGGCGGACGGAAACCTTCCGGACGGCGTCCAGGGCGGTGTACAATTCGTTGAAGGCCTTGACGTTCCAGACCTCCAGTGTGCGACCGTCGAACGCGAGGCGGCGGGCCATGTCAGCGTTCCTCCGTGAGAGTAGTGACGGCGGACGGCGGACAGTCAACGGCCGGCGGGGATTGGGGACCGCAGGCGGTCCCTTCGGCCCCCGCCCTACAAACGGCGGCCGCGAGCTCGTCTGGGGCCTGGCGCAGGCAGGCGGATCCGGCCGGGGCAGGAATGGGCGGCGTAATCGGATGGTAGGACGGGTCGAAGAGCACCTGCCAGCCGGAGGGCACTTCGCTGTGATGATCGTAGTGGCGGATGATGCCCATGCAGTCGTGATAGCCGACGATGTCGCGGTTGACCCGGACGTACAGGCGGCAGCCGTATTCGGGAGCGACGGATGGGCGTTCGGAGCGGGCGCAGAAATGCAGGCGCATGGGGGAGCCATTGCGCGTGGCGGCGGCGCAGGCGGTCATGTGTTGATCCCAGATGCGCATACTCATTGCAGGCATGATCCAGTCCATTGGCGGGCCATCCTATCCTGCGGAGGCGACGCGACGCCCGGCGGCACCGGGCATCTCGACGCCGTAGATGGTAATCTCATCGAGTTCGGCGATCTGCTCATCGGACAGGTGGGACAGTTCGGGATCCACGTCTCGTTCCACCGGAGCCGGCACCAGGAGCGGCGTGGCATCTTCGGCGCGATCGCGATAGACCGAGGCGGACTCGGCGATCTGGATCTCCGCGTCGCGCAGTTCCTGGATGACCTGGGCGCGGAGCTGGGCGGACTGCTGGTTGGCGCGGCGAATGGCGTTGAAGGATTTCCAGTCGTTCTGGTCCGAGCCCATAATGAACACGTCCGCGGGGGTTGCTTCGCATACCCGGGCCCGGTCGTAGTAGACCCAGACGCGGCGGATATCATCGGGGGTGTACCGGACCTGGACGTTGAGGCCCTCGTAGTTGGAGAGCACGGGGTGGTAGAAGTCGAGATGGAACATGCGGATCTGTCCGCGCCGCACCACGCGCCACTGCCAGGGGAGGAACTCCTGCTCCAGGCGTTCGCGGGGCGGCAGGGTGATCTGGCGACCGCGCATCTCGGCGATCCACGCCTGATTGGGGCTGCAGCCCAATGTGCTGTGCTTGCGGGTGTGGTAAGTGCCGGCGATGTAGTCCCACAGGAGTGTATTGGCCTGGTGTAGGGTGAGCAGAGCCTGGTCGAAGCGCGGGTCGATCCACTGGGCCCCCACCGGGCGGAAGAACTTGCGGGGGTCGATGGCGTTGTCGCCGGTGTTGTCGTTGGTGGTGTAGCCGACCAGGGTGTTTTCGAAGTTGTTGTGGATGGTGCCGATGGCCCGTTCCACCTTGCCCTTGTCCTCGGGGTAGTACGGGTGACCGGCGTTGACGTTGATCCCGAGGTTCTTACAGACCGTGGGGAAATACTCGCCCACGAAGACCTTGCCCCAGTCACACCCGACCTCGGTAGGTATTCCGGCTTGAGGCCAGATGTCGGACTGTGGTATCATGGCGTTGAACAGTGTGCTGCCCACATCCACCGCACAACCGGTGCTGGTGTACTGTGCGTAGAGGATACAGCGGGTCCTGGCGTCGATAGCTACGATGAGCTGGGGTCGAAACGGGAACCCGTCATTGCGCGTGGGGTCGGCGACAAACAGGTCGCCCCGGGAAAGGTCCATCTCCCAGCGCTGGTTTGCGGATGCGACTTCGATACGACGGGGCGTTGAGACGGCGCGGGGCAGGGACGCCAGGAACCGCTGATATTCGGCGCGCACCGTGGCGTAACGGATGTTCTCGCCGGGATGCGCGGCTTTGAGCAGTTCGGTGAGCTGTGCTACATTGCAGCCCGCGTAGCGGGGCTCGACACACATGCGGTGGAGCGTGGCGAGCACCGGCGCGGAGAGTGCGCGTGACTGGCCGCGGTCGGAGCGCGCGCGGCGAGCGGGCGCGCCCTGGGCCATGAGACTGATATGCCTGTAGACGGTGGACTGGCTGATGCCATAGCGATCCGCGATGGCGTCGACGGCCCTGCGCCTGGCGGACCTGTCGAGGTCCGGGGCGAGGAGGCCGGCGTCTGCGATTGCGGATCGGATGAGGTTGGCGGATGCCATTGTAGACCCCTGATAGGT
>CAZBDL010000491.1:0-2882 GCA_964490525.1 uncultured Victivallales bacterium
CCACCCGCTGGTGTCGTTGGCGCCCCAGCCCTGGCTGCCGATCTGCGAGATCTTCCGCCACCCCGGGGAGCCACGGTATGGCCCTGGCGTCACCGGATCCGTCGACAAGGAATGATGATAGCCTCGCCGATAGGGCCCTTCCTTCCACTGCGTGGCAGCTGGTTCATAGAAGGTGATGCTGTTGCTGCGCCACCGCTTGAGGTAGATCGGGCACATGTAATTTTGCACCGTCGCCTTCCAGACCTTGGTGTTGTAGTTCTCCGAATGCCCCACTCTCCAGCCATTCTCATTGTCCACGTCCGGATCCTTGCCGTAGTAGTCG
This sequence comes from uncultured Victivallales bacterium, assembly GCA_964490525.1. Classification (GTDB taxonomy): domain Bacteria; phylum Verrucomicrobiota; class Lentisphaeria; order Victivallales; family CAZBDL01; genus CAZBDL01. The sequence continues at coordinate 323 of CAZBDL010000491.1, forward strand.
AACATGCTCATTCCCCCGATGAACTTGTGCGAGAAGAGATACTCCCACTCGCTAGTGGTGTGGCCGCACCTGACGCCGGCGGATTCCGAGATCGCCCCCGGAAGGGTGTCGTTGTTGTCCGACGTGTACATCATGACCACCAGCCCATGCTGGCGCAGGACGTTGATGCATTGGATCGTCCCGACCTGCTCCTTCGCGGCCTGCAGCGCCGGCAACAGGATCGCCGCGAGGATCGCGATGATCGCGATGACCACCAGGAGTTCGATGAGCGTGAAGCGGGGGGGGGATTCCCGGCGACACCCGGGGAGACCCGGACCGCCAAGACTGCCGTTCATCAACGATACCGCAATGGCCATGGAGGAATCCTCAATTCAGGTATTGGATCATCTGCGGCGAATCGCTGTTGCTCCAGGGCGTGACACCCATGTCCGAGCCCTTGGACTGATACCATGTGCCCGGCTTTCTGACATCGTGCCCGAACGAGAACGGATAGAAGTCGCCGCTGCGGCACCAGGTGTTCAATGACCCTAGGTGCCCATTGCTGCCGGGCGTCAGGTAATTGTCGGCCCGCACCGCCAGTTTGATCTTGCCGACGTGGCCATCGTAATAGACCACGCAGGTCCCCTCGTTGTGACGGAAGACCCAGCTGAACTTGGTGGCGTCCGCGCTGTCGCGCCAGATCCGGTAGTCCGTGTCGCCGGGCACGTTCCCGTTTTGGAGGTCCGCAAAAAGGAAGATCTTGTAGGGGTGGCGGACGCTCTTGCGCGTGTTCCAGGCATTGTTTCCCGTGCAGATGTATGACAGGAAGACGGCATTTCCCCCATAGGTCAAGCCACCGCTCCGCCATGTCGTCTTCGGGATCCGCCCCAGGGCCGCCGTCGTGCCGTCGGCCGGGCAGCGGGAAATCTTGCTGGCACGGAAGCCCTCGACCGTACTGTAGGCAAAGTACTCGTAAAGCTCGTTGTCAAATGCCCATACGTTTGGCGCCAGGAACTCGCGATCCTGCATGTACATGATCGTCGCCAGGCCGTATTGCCGCAGGTTGCTTCGGCACCCCGCCTCGTAGGCCAGCTCCTTGGCCTTCTTCAACGCCGGCAGGAGCAACGCCGCGAGGATCGCGATGATGGCAATGACCACCAACAGTTCAATGAGGGTGAATCGAATAGTCCGCGGCGGTGTCCCCCGGGGGACGCCGCCGGGCTCAAGTCGTGTGGTCCTGCCTGAGCCGTGCCGCCAGACGATGGGCTGCCGCGCTGCCATCATGTCGCCCTGATCCTTATCGCTAGTTGCCGGAGGTGAACGAACGCCAGTTGGTGCTCTTTATCCTGATCCGGGCAAGCCCCTGCGGCTCGACATGTGCGTCGCAGAAGAGAACATTGGCCTGCAGGCGATGCACCAGCATGGTGGAATTGGTCACCGACGCACTGGTCCCGGTCAGGGTGGTGACATTCGCGCCGCTCGATCCGGCAGTGCGGACATCCGCCAAGGAGACAAAATTGTCCCAGGAGGCGGCCCCCTCCATCATGAGGTAGGTCTTGGACGGGTTCTTGTTGCCTGCTGCCCCCGCCACGACGCCTTCACGCTTCAGCCAACGGACGACCCAAGGGTCGTTGCGCGTTGAGGAATACTGGCTCATCCCGTAGCGCTTGACCTTGCCGTAGTTGTCGTTGAAGCGGGTCGGCGTCTCAAGAAAAACGCTGTCGGGAACCGCCGAGTCGATCAACGGGCACTTGTACAAGTCATACGAGATGTAGCGGTTGTGCTCGTTGGTTTCCGTCGCGTTCAGTGGCCTTATCGGCGTCGAATTGAGGTAGCCCAGCCCGTCGTGGCGATACACCCGCCCCCAGAATTCTGTCCCGTAGACGTAGATGTTCGGCGTCCAGTTGTCCGAATCATCGGCATAGGCATGCCAGCACAGTCCGAGCTGCTTCAGGTTGCTGACGCACAAGGCGGACATCGCCGTCTCCTTCGCGGCGCGGAGCGCCGGCAGGAGCAGCGCCGCGAGGATCGCGATGATGGCAATCACCACCAGCAGCTCAATGAGCGTGAACATCCTCCTTGGATTTTCCTGCGCCCTTCCGTCTTCGCGCGCCGCGCTCCGCCAGACACGTCGGACCGCCTCCGGCACAGCCAGCCGTTCGGCCAAGAGGACCGTGACTGCTCCCGGACCGGTGCCTTTTTCCCGTGACATCATGGCGGATGCTCCATGCCCAACAGGGCTCCATCGGTCCCGGGCCACCTCGGATGTGATCTGGCGCGGCGACGGATCGGGCTCAGTCCTTCTTCTTCCCGGAGACCTCGATGCCATCATCGACGATGGCATATGCGAGGCCGGACATCGTCGCCACGCGCTTGACGGCATCAAGCACGGAGACGTCCTTCAGGTCCACTGTCACCTTCGCCGCGTCCGGAGGAATGTCCGTCACCTTGATTTTGACCTCGCTCATCATGGCGATCATGTCGAGGGCGGCGGCGGGGGTGACGTCTTTGAGGCTCAAGGTGACCTTTGCCGCCTTGGCCTGCTTCTCGACCTCGGCCTTACCCGCCCATACGACGCTTA
>CAZBDL010000492.1:0-2882 GCA_964490525.1 uncultured Victivallales bacterium
GCTGCGTTGCGACTTGCTGGTCGTTGACGAGGTCTCGATGCTCGATCTGCCGCTGGCGCTGCATCTCTTCCGCGCCGTCCGTCCAGGCACGGCCGTGGTCATGGTCGGCGACGCCGACCAGTTGCCCTCGGTCGGGCCGGGGACGGTGCTGCTCGACCTGATCCGCTCCGATTGCGCCGCGGTCACCCATCTGACCACGATCTACCGCCAGGGGCGCGACAGCCGGATCATTGGCAACGCTCACGCGGTCAACGCTGGACGCGTGCCCGACCTGACGCCGGTCTCGCGCGAGAGCGTCTCGGACTTCTACTGGATCGACGAGGAGGACGCGGAACGGGCGGTGCCGTTGATCGCCGAGGTCGTCGCCAGCCGGATCCCGAAGCGCTTCGGCTTCGATCCGCAGCAGGACATCCAGGTGATCGTGCCGATGAACCGCGGCTCCTGCGGCACCAAGGCGCTCAACGACCTGCTCCAGGCGCGGCTCAACCCGGAGGGGCGGCATCCGCAGTTCCGCTCGGGCGACCGGCTTTTCCGGGGCGGCGACCGGGTGATGCAGACCGCCAACAACTACGACAAGGGGGTGTTCAACGGGGACATGGGGCGGATCGTCCATGTCGACTACGGCGAGAAGCGCTTCAAGGTGCTCTTTGACACCGGGCCGGTCGAGTACGAGTTCATCGAGGCCGACCAACTCGTCCACGCCTATGCCGTGACCGTCCACAAGTCCCAGGGCAGCGAGTTCCCGGCAGTGGTTTTCCCGCTGCTTACCCAGCATTACCTGCTGCTGCAGCGCAACCTGATCTACACGGGGATGACCCGGGCGAAGCGGCTGCTGGTGATGATCGGTAGTCGTCGCGCCCTGCACATGGCCGTCTCCAACGCCCGTCTCGAGCCCCGCTTTTCGATGCTCCTCCAGCGCCTCCAGGCCGGCCTGGCCGCAGGCGCCGCCGCGCCGTCAGGCGCGTGAGTGGGGACACTGGCTGCGGTGCATCGCTTGCGCCCATGTGACCGCCTGCCGACGCGCGGCTGAGGGGGCTGCTGCACATCGGTTTTACGCCCATTTCGTCTTGCTTGTAAGAATTTCCCGGGAGGCCTGGCATGCTTTTCCTGGCTGGTTTCGGGGGGCGGGGGGCGCGCAAGCGCGCCATGCACGGCGGGAGCGGGGAGTGGCGGGGAGGGGGCGGGGTTGTTTGTGTCGCGTCGTGGCCGCCCGGGTGGCCCTCAGCCCTCGCTGGGGCGGATGTCGACGATTTCGAGCTGGGGATTCTCCTCGCCGCGGAAGGTGTTGAGCTGGGGGGTGGCGAGGACGTCCCAGGCGCCGCCGTTTGGCAGGGACTGGAGGTCTCGTCCGAAGGCGATGAAGGGCAGGGCGTTGTCGCGGGCGTCGGCGAGGATGCCGCGGGAATGGCGTTCGGCGGCGGCGGCAAGGCGTTGTGGACGCACGCGGTTGAAGCGGAAGACGGGGCGGGGATTGCCGTTGCCGAAGGGCTCGAGGTCGGCGATGGCGGCAAAGTAGCCGGCGTCGATCTCGTCCAGACCGGCCTCGCCGTCGTAGGCCACCCGGGGTACCAGGTGATGGGGCTGGAGATGGGACCGGACGGCCTCCTCGAAGCGGCGCCGGAAGGCGGGCAGTTCGCGTTCGGGCATGGCCAGGCCCGCCGCCATGGGGTGCCCGCCGAAGCGTTCGGTCAGGTCGCGGCAGGCGCCGAGGACGACGATCAGGTCAAGGGGGTCGATGCTGCGTCCGGAGCCGATGGCGCGGCCCGCGGAAATGCTCAGGACGAGGGCCGGGCGGTGGTACTCGCGGGAGAGCCGCGAGGCGACGATGCCGATGACGCCGAGATGCCAGTCGGGGCCGGCGACAATCAAGGAGTAGTGGTCCTTGAGGTCGGTCAGGGTGCCGAGTTGGCGTTCGGCCTCGGCGTAGATGGTGCTCTCGGCGGATTGGCGCTGGCGGTTGAAGTCGTCAAGCTGCCGGGCGCATTGGTGGGCTGTGCCCATGCTGTCGGCGTTCAGCAGGGCGAGAGCCGTGCCGGGGTTGCCGAGGCGGCCGGCGGCATTCAGCCGGGGGGCGAGCTGGAAGGCGACATGCGAGGGCTTGATCTCCGACTCGATGCGCGCCATTTCGCACAGGGCGCGGATGCCGGGGCGGCGTTGCCGCTGCAGCACCTTCAGGCCATGGCGCACGAGGGTGCGGTTTTCACCGACAAGCGGGACGATGTCGGCGATCGTGCCCAGGGCGACCAGGTCGAGGCCCTCGCGCAGATCGGGCCGGTCGCCGCCGAAGCCCTGCTCCCGCCCGTGCTTCAGGAAACCGTGGCAAAGCTTGAAGGCGACGCCGACCCCGGCGAGCAGGGCGAGGTCGGCGGTCTCGGCATGGAGCTTGGGGTTGACGATGATCGGCACCTCGAGGAGCATGCCCGGGAGCGGTTCGTGGTGATCGGTGATGATCAGTTCGACGCCGAGCTCACGCGCGGCGGCGGCAGCCTCGACGCTGGTGATACCGCAGTCGACCGTGACAAGAAGTCGGGCGCCAGTGTCGGTGACCGCCTTGACGAGGGATTCCGGGGTGAAGCCGTAGCCGTCGTCGAAGCGGTCCGGCAGGAAGCAGGAGACGCTGGCCCCGTTCTCACGCAGGACCCAGGCCAGCAGGGTGGTCGCGGTCACCCCGTCGGTGTCGTAATCGCCGTGGATGGCCACCGGCTCGCGGCGGTGGATGGCCTCCCAAAGGCGGGCGGCGGCTTCCCGGATGCCGGGAATCCGGAAGGGGTCGCTCAGCGACGACAACGAGGTGTCGAAGAATCCATCGACGACGTCCGCGACAATGCCCCGGGCGGCCAGCAACAGCGCGATGGCCCTGGGCAGGCCTCGCCGTTGCAACC
>CAZBDL010000493.1:0-2838 GCA_964490525.1 uncultured Victivallales bacterium
CCGGTGGGGCCGATGAGCAGGACATTGCTCTTTTCGATCTCGACGTCGCGGTGGGCGTCAGCGGCGTCAGCGGCGTCCGGCGGCCCGTCGGAACGGCGCTGACTCTGCAGGCGCTTGTAGTGGTTGTGGACGGCGACGGCGAGAACCTTCTTGGCATGGTCCTGGCCGATGACGTAGCGGTCGAGCTCGGCCTTGATCTGGGCGGGCACAGGAATGGTCAGGCGGGGGATGCCGGGCCCCGCCTTGCCCTTGCGCTTGGGGTCGTCCTCCTGGTACATGCCCTGGCAGACGTCGATGCAACTGCGGCAGATCGCCGAGCCGGTGGGGCTGGTGATCAGGGGGCCGACCTTGTCGACACCGCGCCCGCAGAAGGAGCAGCGCATCTTGTCGCTGAAGCTACCGCCGTCCCTGGCCATGTCAGACTCCCTTCATGTCCTTGGCCGAGGCCAGGACGTGGTCGACGAGGCCGTAGGCCTTGGCCTCCTCGGGAGACATGAAGTTGTCGCGGTCGGTGTCCTTGGCGACCTTGGCGATGTCCTGGCCGGAGTGGCGGGCGATGATGCCGTTGAGCATGTCGCGCATGCGCAGGATCTCGCGGGCATGGATGTCGATGTCGGAGGCGGAGCCCTCGGCGCCGCCGAGGGGCTGGTGGATCATGATGCGGGCGTTGGCGAGGGCGAAGCGCTTGCCCTTGGCACCGGCGCAAAGGAGCAGGGCACCCATGCTTGAGGCCTGGCCGACGCAGTAGGTCTTGATGTCGCAGCTGAGGATCTGCATGGTGTCGTAGATGGCCATGCCGGCGGTGACTATGCCGCCGGGGCTGTGGATGTAGAGGTCGATGTCGCGCTTGGGATCCTCGGACTGGAGGTAGAGCAGTTGGGCGACGATGAGGTTGGCGACCGTGTCGTCGATCGCGGTGCCAAGCAGGATGATGCGGTCCTTGAGCAGGCGCGAGAAGATGTCGTAGCCGCGCTCGCCCTGTCCGGTTTGCTCGACGACCATGGGCACTAGCATGGACATGGTGCTGGGTCTCCGTGATGGGGGCGCGGGAGCGCCGCGCCGGAATGCGGGATGGGTCATGCGGAAGCGGTGTCCTTCTCCGGGGTGGCGCCGGCGGCATGGTCGACGATGAAGTCGGTGACCTTGCCCATGAGCAGGTCGATGTGCAGCTCCTCGATGCCGCCGTTGTCGGCCATGCGCCGCTGGAGGTCCTTCTCGGCAATGCCGTAGGCGCGGCCGAGGTCGCGGATGCGCTCCGCCACCTCGTGCTCCCCGACCTGGATGCCCTCGGCCTTGGCGATGCGCCGGAAGATGAAGAACTGGCGCAAGCGGTCGGCAGCGACCTGACGGGCGTCGGCCAGATGCTTCTCCTGGTCCTTGGCGAAGGCCTCGGCATCGGCTTCGCTGCGCACCAGGCGGTTGGCGATGGCACGGAACTCCTTCTCGACCTCTTCGGCGAGCAGGGCGGGCGGAAGGGGGATCTCGCGCAGGGGGGAGCAGACCTTATCGACGGCCTGGCGGCGAAGCTCGTTGCGGTGCCGTCCGGTGCTCTCGCGCTCGAGCATGCGGCGGACGTTGTCGCGAACCTGGCCGAGGTCGGCGACGTTCAGGCGACGGCACAGCTCGGCGTCGTCGGCGATCGGCAGGCGGCGATGCACCTCGGCAACCTCGACGCGGTATTCGAGGGTGCGCCCGGCCATGTCCTTCTCGCGATGGTCCTCGGGGAAGGCAACCTTCAGGGTGCGGCTCTCGCCCGCCTTGACGCCGGTCAGCCCGGCGATCATGCCCGGCAGGAGCTCCGGCTCGCTGAGCCAGACCCAGGAGTCGGTGGCGGCAAGGAAGCGGCCGATATGCTCGGCGGCGCCCTCGGGGGCCGCCTGCCCGGAGTCGTAGGACATCTTCAGCATGTCCCCGGGGGCCGCCGGCTCCGTCACCGGAGCGAACTCCGCGTACATCTCGCGGTAGCGGGCGACCCCCGCCTCGACCGCCGCGTCGTCGATCTCCGCGGCCGTCGCCGCAAGCGCCAGCCCCTTGTACTCCGGCAGCTCGAAGTCCGGGGCGACGCTGACCTTGATGGTGGTCGTCCAGTCCGCGCCGGGCGGCAGGTCGACCTTGGACTCGGGCGGCGGCGGATAGCCGATGATGTCGAGCTTCTCGTCCTCGACCGCCTTCATCAGCACGGCGCCGTACATGCGGCGGACGGCCTCGGCGGCGGCATGCTTGCCGAAATGGTTGCGCACCATGGCCAAAGGTGCCTTGCCCGGGCGGAATCCCGGTAGGCGGGCGTACTTGGCGGCATCCCGCAACTGGCCATCAAGCTCCGTCGTCACCACCGCCGCTGGCACGGTCGCGGCCAGCTCGCGGACGCACGGCTCGGTCTCCTTGACGGTAAGCTGGACCGCCGCCTTCAGTTCCTGGTCATCCATGGAAATTCGCCTCGATGCTGAAAGGGCCAGGGGTGCCACGCAGGGCACGCCAATGGCCGGTTTTGGGTAATCGGACACTATACACAGATCCGCCGAGAATGCCAGCTTGCATTCCGGGCCGGGCGGCATTCCTGTACGGCCTGCGGATGGCGCACGAACTCCGGCATGGATGGAGAGGGTCGACCGATGAGCGAGGCAAGCCCCCGGACGGCGGCGGTGATCCCGGCCCGCCATGGCAGCACCCGGTTTCCCGGGAAGGTGCTGGCGGATCTGCACGGCAAGCCGCTGGTGCAGTGGGTCCATGAGCGGGCGGCAGCCTCCGGCGCGGACGAGGTGCTGGTGGCGACGGACGACGAGCGGGTGCGCCGGGCGGTCGAGGAAGTCGCCCAGGACCTGCTCGAACTCTATGCCA
>CAZBDL010000494.1:0-2830 GCA_964490525.1 uncultured Victivallales bacterium
GAGGGAATCGTCCTCGTCCTCGTCCTCGTCCTCGTCCTCGGGCAGGTGATCGGTGGTCGGTGGTCGGTGGTCGGTGGTCGGTGGTCATCCCCGGCGCAGCCCGGTGCGCAACGTAGGAGCCCGCTCCCGCAGGCGAACAAACCAAACGTAGCGGCGTAGCCGCATTGGGGTGTTTTTCGGTAGCCAGAGGTTCGCCCGCGGGAGCGCTAGTACGCCAATGCGGAGATTGGCGTTCCCGGGGAATTCGCCAAATTCAACGGGTCAACCCGTTTCGGATTTCGGATTTAGGTCTCTGCCTACAAGTTCACGGCGCCGGCATGCTGCGCACGGGGATGGCGCGGCGATTGGGCAGGCGGTAAATGCGGAAATGGTGGTCAAGGGTCAAGACTTCGGCATGGTCATGAAGCTCGGTCATCCGGACCAGGCAAGCATCCGCCAGCGACATGGGCAGGTCTTCATAACGCGCCATGGCGCGGCGTACGGCGGCCACGTCATGTTCCAGCCGGAAGGGCGTCTTCACCACGCCCCGGACGACCAGTTCGAGGGCTGCCCCGGGGCCGCCGGGCAAATCCCGCAGCAGCCAGCAGGCCTCGGCCATGACCGCCTCGCAGGTCAGCAAGGGGGGATGAAGCAGGGCGAATTCACGACGTGCCCAGGCATGATGCTCGTCGCGGCGGTTGAGGAAGGCGACCAGCGGCCCGGTGTCAAGCAGCACCGTCGGCCTCATCGGCCAAAGTCCTGCATGTGCCGCGGATGGGTGGACAGGTCACGCGACCCTTCGACGCAGCCTGCGAGATCGGCGGCGAGGGCCAGGCAGGAGCCCTGGGCTTGACGGCCTGAGTCGTCCAGCATGTCTTCGAGGGCTTGGCGCACCAGGGCTGAACAGCTGGTGCCGCGTTCGCTTGCCTCGTGACGCAGGCGGCAGGAGAGCTGATCCGGCATCTTGACGGTCATGACAGTCATGTGTCGTTCCTGCGTATTGCTGCTTTGGCGATATGGTAATACCGCGTTGGGCCATTGTCAAGGGGCAGGGGGCAGGGGGGGAGAAATGCGGAGCGCGGAACGCGGAGCTTGCCACGCCTGGGCGTGGTGCGGAGGGCGGAAAGAGAAAAGTAAACGGGGAGCGGTAATCAGTAATCGGTAATCAGTATTCGGTATTCAGCATTCAGCGATCAGTGATCGGGCGTCGGGCGTCGGGAGTCATCTCCCCCCGCCCCGGCGCCGCCCGGTGCCAAAGGTAGGAGCCCGTCCGTCCGCCAGCTGGCGGAGCGGACTCCTGCTCTGGCGGCAAGGCTGGCGTCGGTGCCATTCGGGGCTGTGCCAGTTTCGGCGAAACTAGCATACGGGGGAGGGGGGCGCAACGTTCAACGCCCAACGCTCAACGTTCAAGGAGAAAAGAAATCTTCAATGTCCAATTTTCAATCTTCAACCGGGCATCCTGTTTAGGATTCAGGATTTACCCGCGCAGCGGGTTGTTGTGTTGCCAGCAGGGACGGGAGATTCCTGAGCGCTGCGGCCAGGGGAAGGATCTGGATGTCGTCTTCATGGCGCGCCTGTTCGCCGCCATAGAGGAGATGGCACATGGCCATGGGATAGTCCTTGCGGAATGCTTTCAGTCCGTTGAGGTCGGCGCGGGCATAGGCATGCGAGCGCTTGATTTCGAAAGCCAGCAGTCCGCGCGGGCCATGCAGGACAAAATCGACCTCGGTGCCGTCACTGGTCCGCCAATAGGACAACTCATAGTCGAGGCCGAGCTGGTCGTTGATGGCGCAGATTTCCTGGAAGCAGAGGGTCTCCAGGCTGGCGCCATCCATCTCCTCCGGGCTGTCCAGCGGGCCGCGTGGCCGGATTGCCCGGTACACGCCGACATCGAAGAAGAAGAACTTTGGGTGGGATGTCAGCCTCCGCTTGGCACGTTTGTTGAAGGCGGGCAGACGCCGTGCGATCAGCAGATCGTCGAGGATGCCGAAGTAGTTTTCCACGACTTTCCGGTCCAGGGCCGCTTCCCTGGCGACGTGGGCGACATTAAGCAGGTTGGCCTGGGAAAAGCTGGCGGTTTCCAGGAAGCGGGTGAAGTTGCCCAGGTTCCTGGTCAGCCCTTCCTGCTGTACTTCTTCCCGCAAGTAGGTGTGGACGTATGACTTGAGGTATTCACGGGCGGCCGGGCTTCCTTGTGCCGCCGGGAGTTGGCCGAACAGCAAGGCGCGAAGAAGGTCAAAGTCATCGCCGAGTTCGGCGGCAGTCAACGCATGCATGTGAAAGGTCAAGGCTCGCCCGGCGAGGAGGTTGACGCCTTTTTGGCGCAGGCTTCTGGCGCTCGAGCCGGTCATGGCAAAGCGCAAACCGCGCAACTCGATCAGGCGATGGACCTCGTTCAGCAGGCTGGGAACCCGTTGGATCTCGTCGAGCACCACCCAGCCCGGGAAGTCCCGGGGAATCATGCTGGCCAGGCGATGTGGCCTGGCCAGCAGTTCGGTGTACAGTTCGGCGTCCAGCAGATCAAGGTAGACGCTGGTGCCTTCCGGGAAATGCTGCCGAAGCCACGTTGTCTTCCCCGTGCCCCGAGGCCCGAAAAGGAAAAAACTGACGCCAAGTTCGAGCGGCTTGTTCAGGATTCTGTTGTACATGAGGAAATAATATCGCTGCAATTATTGGTTATCAATGGTAATAATGCAGAAAAATCGCCTCTGGATCCGAAAGGTGGGCGCGGAGGCGGGGAGGGCAGTGAGCAGTGAGCAGGGGGCAGGGGAAGCTTGCCACGCCGTGGGCGTGGTGCGGAACGCGGAGCTTGCCACGCCTGGGCGTGGTGAGGGAATCGTCCTCGTCCTCG
>CAZBDL010000495.1:0-2810 GCA_964490525.1 uncultured Victivallales bacterium
CCGTCGCACCCACGGTGCCGTCCGTCCGGAAGGCCACCGTGTAGAGGTTGATCGCGAAGACCGGGGTGACGGTCGCGTCGCCGGCGAGGGTGACGGTGGTCGTCGCCATGCCCGCATCGCCGAAGGTGGCGTTGGCGGTGCCCAGCCAACCGGTAAAGCCATAGCCTTCATCGGCGACGGCGGTGATGGCCTGGGGCACGCCGACCGGCACGGTATGGGCGCCCGCCTCGGGCAGGGTGGTGCCGCCCGGCCCCGGAGCCATGGTCAGGACGGCGATCTCGGCGAAGGTGGCGGTGACGGCCGCATCGCCGGAGAGGGTGACGGTGGTGGTGACGGCATCCGCATCGGTCAGGCTGGCATTGGCCGAGGCCGACCAGGCGACGAACAAGTAGCCCGGCGCGGGGATGGCACCGATGTGGACAACCTCGCCCTGGGGCACGGTGTTCGGCCCGGGCATCGGCATCGTCGTGCCGCCGATCGGCGGATCGGCATACATGGTCAAGGTCGCCGAAGGCGCGAACGTGGCGGTCACGGTGGCGCCACCGATGTCGCCGACCATCACCGTGGTGGTCATCACCTCGGCATTGTCGAGGGTGGCGTTGCCGCTGGTCACGCTCCAGGCGACAAAGGCGAAGCCGGGATTGGCATGGGCGCCAATGAGCAGGGGCAAGCCAACCCCGACGGTGTAGGTGCCGGCAGCCGGAACCGTGCTACCCCCGGCGGGCGGGTCGGCCACCAGGGTGAGCGGGGCCAGGTCGGGCAGGCCAAAGGTGGCGGTGACGGTGGCGTCGCCGCTCAGGGTCACGGTGGTGGTGAGGGCGTCCGGATCCGCCACCGAGGCGTTCGCCGTGGCTTCCCAGCCGGTGAAGAGGAATCCCGGGAAGGGGAAAGCCCCGATCGCCAAGGGCTCGCCCGCCAAGACCATGTGGGGTCCAGGGGGCGGCATTGTCCCGCCCGCCCCGGCGCCGCCGGTGGCCATGTTCAGGATGACGGACGGCCCAAAGACGGCCTGGATGATGGCTGGATTGGCACCGTCGTTGACGGTGACGGTGGTGCTGACCGCATCGGCGTCCGCCAGGGTGGCGTCCCCGGCCAGCACTTGCCAATGGCTGAAGGCGAAGCCCGGGAAGGGGAAGGCCAGGATGGGCAGGGGGAGGCCGACGGCAACGGTCATGGGGCCGGGCGGAGGCATGGTGCCGCCACCAAAGAGAGGCGTGACCTCGATGGCGAGTCCGACCGCCTCGGCGAAGGTGGCGGTGATCGCCATGTCCGCGGTGATGCTGGTCAAGGTCAGCGGATTCTCCGTCCCGACATGGTCGCCGGTCCATTCGACGAAGACGTAGCCTGGATTGGGTTCGGCGGTGACGGGCGGAAGATTGTCGTACTCATAGACGGTGTAGGTGATGGCGGCGCTACCGTCGACCAGGCCGTTGGGCCCAGCCCGGAAGGTGACCTGGTATTGCGGGACGGGCTCGATCAGGACCTGCCGGTTGAGGTCGTCATAGACGATGTCGAACCCGGGCACGAGCATGCCGCTGAGGATGCCGGTGCGGGTGCCGGTGTAGGTGATGATGGGATACTGGGCGAGGGTGGGGTCGCTGAGCGTGCTGACCGACAGGAAGCAGACGCCACTGGTCAGGACGAGGTCGCCGCTAACCGAGAGGCAGGAGGCGGAGGCGCCATCGACGACGATGTCGAGGCCACCGAGAAGGGTGGCGTCGGCGCAGGTGAGGGTGCCGGGACCGGTGGCCGAACCGGGGGCGACCAGCCCCTCGGCATGGAGCGTGCCACTGATGGCACCAGCGCCAGACAAGGTGGCCCCGGCGGCGACGGTGACCGGGCCGCTGCCGGTGGCCGAACCGGCGAGGTTGCCGACGACCAGGGTGCCTTGCGAGACCAGGGTGCCGCCGTCGTAGGTGTTCGCCCCGGTGAATTCGACCCGCCCCGCGCCAACCTTGGTGACGGCGCAGGTCGCGGCGCCGTCATCGATGGCGCCAGTGAACAGGGTGCGGGCGGTGCCGGTGGCCTCGGAGGAGACCTGCAGGTCGCGGTCGAGCGTGATGTCGCCGGAGAAGGTGCCGGTGGCGTCGGGGTTCAAGCCACCGAGGGTGGCCGAGACGATGAACGGACTGCGGTTGACCCGGATGTCGCGCTCGACGCTGCTGGCACCCAGAAGAATGAGGGCTGGCTGCTGGCCGGGAGCTTCGTCCTCGAGCCAGACCTGGACGGTGCCGGCGGCCCCGCCATTGGCGAAGGCCGTGTTCTGGTTGGCCAGGTAGTAGTGCTTGCCGGCATTGATCTTGAGGGGGATGATGTCGGCCGTGACATAGGTGCCGGGAACGACGGCGTCGGCCGTGCGGTCGAGGGTGACGGTGGCCCCGTCGACGGAGACCACGTAGATGCCGTTGGCCGGGCCGTTGCCGTCGGTCGTGACGCCGGAACTGCCCTGGAACAGGAGCAGGACGCGGTCGCCGAGGACGAGGGTCGTGGCGTCGAGGCTGGGGCTGGCATTGGTCACGCCGGTGAGCTGGCCGTTGCCGTTGGCCCCGCCGGTGGCGTTGTAGGTGCCGCCGACCGAGGCGACGGTGGCGATGCGGACATTGGCCAGGGGCACGGCGGGCCGGTAGCTACCGAGCTGGATGGTCTCGTCCTGGCCGTAGTCGGCGGCGATGGTTGGGTCGCCGAGACCACCGGTGTCGCCGGTCGCCGGGCAAGAAGGACCGAGCACGACGGTGCCGTTGCGGATGACCGGCGTGGCCTTGTAGGTGGAGTCCCAGCCGCTGTTGAGCGTGACCATGCCGATGCCGGTC
>CAZBDL010000496.1:0-2802 GCA_964490525.1 uncultured Victivallales bacterium
ATGGTTATATTTGGTTCACGCGGATTGTTCCTTCGACATGGGTTGCCAGCCTGGAGGTGGGTGATGAAGAGGATATGCGCATCGATGATGGCCGGGCTGGGGCTGGTGTTTTCCGCTGCCGCCGCGACGTACCATGTGAGTCCGGCCGGGGACGACGGCCATGATGGGCTCACGCCGGCGACGCCATGGCGGACGGTCGGCAAGGTCAATGGCCGCGCCTTTGCGGCCGGCGACCAGATCCTGTTCCTCGGCGGGGCGGTCTTCACGGACGACGGCCTCTCCTTCGATGCCGGGGACGCCGGGACGGCGGGTTCCCCGATCGTCGTCGGCAGCTACGGGACTGGGCGGGCCACGCTCCAGCCGCCCGCCAACAAGGATGCCATCTACATCTACAATACGGCCGGGTTGCACATTCGGGATCTGATCCTGGTCGGTCCCGGGAATGCCCTCTCGGATGCCAACGAGAAGCGTGGCGTGCTGGCCTATTGCGACCGTGCGGACGGGGCCAAGCTCGACTACCTGCGGCTGGAGAACCTGGAGGCCAGCGGCTTCCATCGCGGCATCGTGATCGGGGCCTGGCACAATTCGTACAGTGGCTTCGGGAATGTCACCGTCACCGGCTGCCACCTGCACCACAACCTTTCCGAGGGCTTCTTTTCCTATGGCTGGCCAGGGAACGCCACCCAGCAGTCGCATGCCAACCTTCAGGTGCTCGACGGTGAAGTGGCCTACAACGAGGGCGACCCGACCCTGGCCGATCCTGCCAGCCAGCATTCCGGCAGCGGCATCATCGTCAGCGGCACCAAGGGCGGCCTGGTCGACCGTTGCTATGCCCATCACAATGGCGGCGCCGCCGGCGATAACGCCGGGGGTGGCCCCGTCGGCATCTGGGTCTATGCCGCTGACAGCGTGACCATCCAGCGGTGCCTGGTCCACAACCAGCGCACGACCGACGGCGCTGGCGACGGCGGCGGATTCGACATCGACGGCGGATCGACCCATTGCCTCGTCCAGTACTGCTACTCCTACAATAACGAAGGCCCCGGGTACCTCATCGCCGAATATGTCGGCGCCAGTCCCTTGCAGCACGCCACATTCCGCTACAACATCAGTTGGCGGGATGGACGGCGGGCGACGGCCGCCGGCTCAGGATTCGCGTTCTGGAGCGGCGAGGACCAGGCCAGCGAATGCCAGGATGCCCGTGTCCACAACAACCTCGTCTACAGCGAGAACGCCACCGGCAACCCATGCGTGGCCTACTTCAGCGGGCCGATGGCCGATATCGTCCTGCAGAACAACATCTTCGTCGTCCAGGGCGGCGAGCGGTTCATCGACGTGGGCAGCAACACCGGCTACTTCACCTTCCAGGGCAATGCCTACTGGGCCGTGGACGACACGTGGACGGGAGGCTGGAAATGGGGTGCCAGCACCTACACGAGCCTGGCGGACTGGCGCGCCGCTGCGGGCACCCCCGAGACCGTCTCCGGAGCCCCGGTTGGCCTGCAGGTCGACCCGCTCGTCGACAGCCTGGTGGCGGGCGCGCAGCCCACGTCCGTGGCAGCCATGGAGGCCATGACGGCATTCCGGCTGCTGGCCGGTTCGCCGATGGCCGATGCAGGCCTGAACTTGCGGACCGCCCCCTTCGGCGCGATCGATGTCGGTGCGCGTGACTTCTGGGGCCAGGCCATTCCGGCGGGCGCCGCCTTCGACATCGGGCCCCATGAGGCGGAGCCCCCGGCGGCAACGGCAGGTTTGGTTGCATCGGGCATGACGCCGCGACCAGTCAGGTGATGGTGGCCGTGCCGCCCCCGCCCAAGGGAGTCCCCAACGGCACTCTGGTCCTCGGCAACGGCGTGGGCATGGCGGTCGCCATCGAGCCCTGACGCCGCAGGCCGGGCGCGCGGATCACCGCGACGCCTCGACTTGCTTCGCCGGAGGGGCCATGTACCTTGCGTGCCGGGACGATGCGTGGCCCGCAAGGAAGGCGTTCTGGGGCATGAGGATTCTGCTTGCCGGATCGGGGATGGCGACGGCCTACGGGCCGGGGCAGCCCGCGTTGTGGGACGGGCTGATGTCCGGGCGGACGGCGATCGGCGAGATCGACTGGTTCGACGGACGGGGCTTCGTCAGCCGCATGGCCGGGGTCGTGCCTGGCGTGCCTCGCGACGGTGACGGAGAGCCGCGGGTCCTGCGCCTGCTGCGGCCCCTGCTGGCGCCCTTGTGCGGCGCCCTGCCGCCGGCGACGCCGCTGCTGCTCGCCACCACCGTCGGGGCGATCGAGCACGTCGAGCAGGCGGTGCTGGCGGGAAGCCCGCCGGACGCGGCCCGTTCCGACCGGCTGCTGGCGGCGGTCCAGGCGTCGCTCGGCCTGGCGGGCCCGGCCATGGTCGTCTCCGCCGCCTGCGCCTCCGGAGCCCTGGCCGTGGCCCGCGCCGCCGCCTGGGTTGCCGCCGGCCGGGCCGATGCCGTGCTGGTGGTGGCGGCGGATGCCGTCTCCGAATTCGTCTATTCGGGCTTTTCCTCGCTGCTGGTCCTCAGCGAGTCCCCGGCGCGGCCCTTTGACCGCGACCGCGATGGCCTGAGCGTCGGCGAGGCCGCCGCCTGGGCACTGGTCACCCGCGCCGACCGCCCGCTTGCCGTGCCCGGCACGGTGGATCCGCCCACCGCCATCCTCGGCTGGGGCTGCGCCAACGACGCCTGCCACATGACTGCGCCCGCCCCGGACGGGGACGGGCTCCGCCGGGCCATGTTGCAGATTTTTATTATCAATTTCCCAAAATGGTTGTCTAGATAAATGAAAAT
>CAZBDL010000497.1:0-2798 GCA_964490525.1 uncultured Victivallales bacterium
TTCTTCGGGAGACAGAGGTTCGCCCGTCCGCCACTGGCGGACGGGCTCCTACGCTGCATCAGGTTTATTCGCCTGTCCACGTGCGCCGCATGTCAGCGGGACATCGCCCCGGCGTGTGCGCAGACCTGTGCCGCCAGGCGGTTGGCCTGGTCGTTGATCGTCGCCAGATCCAGCCCCTGCCGCAGGCCCACCGCCAAGGCGGCGGTGAAGGCGTCGCCCGCACCGACCGTGTCGACGACCTTTACCGCCTGCCCGGGATGCTCGTGGCGTTCCTCCCGCGACCGCAGCAGGCTGCCGTGCGCACCTCGCGTCAGGGCCACCAGCGACAGTCCATAGTCGTTCAGCAGCATCGCCATCGCCCGTTCGTCGCCGTGCGCCAGCCCGAGCAGCCGGGCGACCACCGGCAGCTCCTCGTCGTTGAGCTTGAGGACGTCCGCCGCCGCCAGGGATTCCTGCACCACCTCGCGGGAGAAATACGCTTGCCGGAGGTTCAGGTCGAAGACCTTTAGGCAGCCGGGCGGGGCGGCCGCCAGGACGCGCCGGAGGGTCTCCCGGGACGTCGGCGAACGCTGCGCCAACGACCCGAAGCCGATGACGTCCGCCGTCGCCGCCAGCCGTCCTGCCGCCTCCGTCCACGGGATCGCATCCCAGGCCACCCCCTCGTGGATCATGTACGACGGCTTGCCGTCCGCATCCAGCGTGACGGTCACCGTGCCGGTCGGGCGGTCCGCCAGCACCGCCAATCCCCCGGTCTCCATGCCGAGGCCTGCGAATCTCGCCAGCATCTCCTGGCCAAGGGCATCTGCCCCAATCGCGGAAATCACCGTCGCCTGCGCCCCCAGCCCCTGCGCATGGTACGCGAAGTTCGCTGGCGCCCCGCCCAGCACGCGCCGCCCGTCGGTAAAGACGTCCCAGAGGATCTCGCCGACGCCAAGGACGCACAGGGGACGACCAGAAGGATGATTCATGTTGGCCTCGTCCTAAATGTACAGCGCTGTACAACCTTGCGTGCAGATGTCCACCCGGCCTTCAGCCTTCAGCCGTGTTCCGGAACCTCCTGGGCCAGCCCTCTTGGGCTTGCAGGGTATTCCAGTCACTGGCCGAGATGGCCGTCGGCCCTTTCGCCATGGTCGTGCATCAAGGATGGCGTGAAGGCAGGACCTCCCCCTTGGTCATGCCTCAAGCAATGAGGACCTGACGGCAGGCAACGTCTTGCCGGGGAGCAGTCGTTTGCCGTCAGACAGCCCATCTTCGACTCGCCCGGCCAATTCAGCCACGAGCCGCGACCGCCAGGACAGGAGCCTTGTCTCGCACGCAGGGTTTCCTGCCAGGTCATGGAGCTCATGGGGGTCATCGGCAAGATTGAAGAGTTGCTCTTCCCCGGTGCGGGTGTACCAGATGTACTTTTCCTTGCCGTCCGTCAGGAATTGCATCGCCATGTCTTCGTGATAGCAGGCGGCATGCTCGCCATGGACGTAGTCCCGCCAAGGCATGTCCTCCATGGGCGTCGAAAGCAACGGCACCAGGCTTCGTCCTTCAACCTGCGCGGGGATGTCTATGCCTGCCGCATCGAGCAGGGTGGGCATGATGTCCTGTTGCGACACCGGCGCGCCCGACATGCGTTGCGTCGCCCGCTCCGGGGACGAGATGATCATCGGAATCCTGGCCGAGCCTTCATACGCATAGGTCTTCCTGAACAGGTGATGGTCGCCAAGCATTTCCCCGTGGTCTGAGGAAAAGAGAAGCCATGTCCGTCCCGGGGCAAGCTCTTCACACGCGCTCATGAACCGCCCGATCTGGGCATCAATATGTGAAATTTGGGCATAGTAGGCTCGCCGGCTCTCCGCCAGCGTGTCCGCCGGGAGACGACCCCGCCAGGCATTGGGGTCAGAAACTGGACGGTCATGCCGTGTCGCCCATTCACCGACGGGCACCGGCGGGATCGCGCACTCCCGGTACATGTCAAGGTATTCCTTGGGCGGATCCAGGGGCGCGTGAGGCCGATGAAAGGACAGGTTCAGGAAGAACGGCCGGCTGCGATCGCGACGCTTGAGAAACTCGATGCCGCGGGTCACGACCCAGCTGTTGTTGTGCAGCGTCTCCGGCAGGCAGCTCACGCCGCCCACCCAGGAATTGGAGCCCAGCCCGTGGTCTCGTTCCTGGATGTCGGTTCGTTCCTTCAGCCATTCGAAGTAGTCGTTGACGTAGCCATCGCCAAAGTTTTGCCTCCCTTCGTACGAATCCTGGGTCTCAAAACCAAGCGGCAATCGCTGCGGAAAGAAATGCGTCTTCCCGACACAATGCGTTTGATGGCCCGCTTGGGCAAGGACTTCCGCCAGCGTGTTCTGGTATCGCCACGGCACCTGATCCTGATACCCCAGTCGGCCGTGTGTCGTCGGGCGTTGGCCGGTGAAGATGGATGCCCGGGCGGCGATGCATGATGGACAGGCGCTATACGCGGCCGTGAAGATGGTTCCCCCCCGGGCCATCCTGTCCAGGTTCGGAGTCCTGACCGTGGGATGTCCCAACGCCCCTAGGCAATCGCCTCTCATCTGGTCGGTCAGAATGAAGACGATGTTTGGACGGGTTTCCGGTGCCATGTGCGATTCATTTTCCCTTCAGCTCGGCGAGCCACCCGCGCATGACCTTGGCATACTGCGGCAGGGCGACCTCGGGCGGGGCGATGTCCGCGTGCCAGCGCTTCTCCCACTCGTAGGTTAGCCAGCCGTCGTAGCCTTGCTCGTGGAGCAGTTGGACGATGCCGCGCAGGGGAATGTCGCCCTCGCCGGTCAGCGTGT
>CAZBDL010000498.1:0-2783 GCA_964490525.1 uncultured Victivallales bacterium
CGCGGACTGCAGCATCGAGGTCAGGATGGCCCGCCTCTACGTCCAGGTGATCGAGAAGGAGAAGGCCGACGGCACCTACCGGCGGACCCGCCTCGACCGCCGCCGCTGGCAGGCTGGGCCGGGGGCGACGGCATGAAGATCTTCCTCGTCTCCGTCAACACCGCCACCATGCCCTATCCCGTCTATCCCCTGGGCCTCGGCGTGGTCGCCGCCGCCCTCGAACGCCACGGCCACGAGGCGGTGGTCTTCGATGCCCTCGGCCAGGACATGGCGGCGCTGCGCGCGGCCCTCGCGGAGCATCGCCCGGGACTCGTCGGCATCGCCATCCGCAACCTCGACAACGCCAACATGGTCCATGAGCAGCTCTACACGGGCATGGTCGCCGAGGCCGTCCGCTGCGTCCGCGAAACCTGTGCCGCCCCCGTGGTCCTCGGCGGCGCCGGCTATTCCCTCGCGCCCGAGAGCCTGCTTCGCCAGGCGGGTGCCGACTACGGCATCGTCGGCGAGGGCGAGGCGCTTGCGGTCGCCCTCGCCGAGGCCGTCTCCCGCGGCTCTCCCCCGCCGCCCGGCACCATCCTGCGCGCCGCCGACGGCGGCCATCTCCCCGGCTCCGAGATCGCTGGCGCCCGCTATGACGCCTCCCTGCTGACGGCCTACCTCAAGGCGGGCAGCGTCATCCCCCTCCAGACCAAGCGCGGCTGTCCCCATGCCTGCATCTACTGCTCCTATCCGGCCCTCGAAGGCCCGGCCCTGCGCATGCGCCCGCCCGCCGCCGTCGTCGACGAGATGGAGCGCCTCGTCCACGATCACCACGTCCCCTTCCTCTTCTTCACCGATTCGGTCTTCAACGACGACCAGGGCCTCCACCTCGAGATCCTCGCCGAGATGCGCCGCCGCCGCTTCGCCGTCCCCTGGTCCGCCTTCTTCAAGCCCACCGGCCTGACCCCCGAGACCGTGCGCCTGATGCGCGAGACCGGCCTGGCCTCCGCCGAGATGGGCTCCGACGGCGCCTGCGACGAGACCTTGCGTGGCTTCCGCAAGCCCTTCCGCTACCGCGACGTCGTCGCCGCCAACGACCTGCTCATGGACGCTGGCGTCGCCGTCGCCCATTACTTCATCTTCGGCGGTCCCGGCGAGACGGCCGAGACGGTCCGCGCCGGCATCGCCAACCTCCGCGCCCTGCGCTGCTCCGCCGCCTTCGTCCTCCTCGGCCTGCGCATCCTGCCGCGGACCGGGCTTGCCGAACTCGCTGTCCGCGAAGGGGTCATGGCACCCGGACAGGACCTGCTCGCCCCCGCCTACTACTGCGCCCCCGCCCTTGACCGGGCCTGGCTCGAACGCACCCTCGAGCAGGCCTTCGCCGGCCTCCGCCACGTCATCTACCCCCCCGACGCCCTCGATGACAAGCTCCAGATTCTCCATCGCCTCGGCTACACCGGCTCCCTCTGGGAACTCCTCGGCAAAAGGGCGGGAAAATCTGCGGCCCAGGACGGGGGAGGGACATAAAATGTCCTGGCCCCTGGGCGAACGTGGCGGCAGGAGAAACCACCCCTGGCCAAGACGCAGGATGCCGACATGAACAACATGCCCCCATACGCCCATTCGATGCCCGGATCCCCAGCCGGAGAATGGCAGCCGCTCGTTGACCACCTCGACAATGTCGCCAGGCTGGCGGCAGGCTTTGCCGAACCCTTTGCCTCCTCCGCATGGGCCCGCATGGCTGGCCTGCTCCACGACCTTGGCAAGGCCGATTCCGCTTTCCAGGGATACCTCCTGCGCGAGAACGGCATGGATGATGCCGATTACGATTCCGGCCGCGTCAACCATTCCTCGGCCGGAGCGGCTTGGGCCATCGAGCGCCTTGGACCAGTTGCCGGGCGCATCCTTGCCTATCTGATTGCCGGGCATCATGCCGGCCTGCCCGACTGGTACACGTCCGAGACCGGTCATGCCGCCCTGCCTTGCCGCCTGGAGGAGGGGAGGGGCAACCTGGAGCGCATCTGCACGTTGCTGGACAAATTGTGCCCGTCGCCGACCGCCCCGCCGCGACCTCCGGAGCTTGCCCGCAAGGACGCTCGGATCCACCTCTGGATGCGAATGCTCTACTCCTGCCTGGTCGATGCCGACTTCCTCGACACCGAAGCATTCATGGATCCTGCCGCCGCCGCGTCCCGTGCGAACTTCGCATCCCTGGCGGAGCTGAAGGAGAGGCTTGACCATCATCTGGAACAACTGGCAGGCCGCGCTGAAAAGACCCCGGTCAATGCCGCCCGCCAGGAGATCCTCGCCGCCTGCCGCCAGGCCGCCCTCGAATCGCCCGGATTGTTCTCGTTGACCGTGCCGACCGGCGGCGGCAAGACCCTGTCCAGCCTCGCCTTCGCCTTGGACCATGCGATCCGGCACGGTCGCCGCCGGGTCATCTACGTCATTCCCTACACCAGCATCATCGAGCAGACCGCCGCCATTTTCGCGGAGGTGCTCGGCCGCGAGAACGTGGTCGAACACCACAGCAACCTTGATTCCGACAGGGACACCCAGCATAACCGCCTTGCCGCCGAGAACTGGGATGCCCCGGTCATCGTCACCACCAATGTCCAGTTCTTCGAGTCCCTCTACGCGGCCCGCTCCAGCCGTTGCCGCAAGCTCCACAACCTCGTCGACAGCGTGGTCATCCTCGACGAGGCTCAACTCCTCCCCCCGAACCTGCTCCGCCCCTGTGTCGATGTGATGAACCAGCTCGTGGAGCATTACGGCGTGACCATGGTCCTCTCCACCGCCACCCA
>CAZBDL010000499.1:0-2776 GCA_964490525.1 uncultured Victivallales bacterium
AACCTGACGATGGAGATCGAGGACTGCCAGTTCCGCGACAACGGGACGTCTGGAGTCGGGCATGGCGGAGCCGTGTGCGTGGAGGGCGGACAGGCTATCTTCCGGCATTGCCATTTCGAGGGCAACCGCTCGCCGCAGGGCTCCGGTGGCGGCGCCTACCTTGACGGCACCCTCACCCGCGGCATTGTCGTTTTCGCCGATTGCGAATTTCGCACTTGCGAGGCGGCCGACTTCGGCGGCGCGGTCTTCGCCCGCGAACTGCAGACGGGCGAGCTGCACTTCCTGCGCAACCGATTCCTCGACAACCGGATGAAGCGGAGCGGGCGCCAAGGCGGCGCCCTCTACATCACCAGCTCCGACAGCGCCGAGATCCTCGCCTGCGAATTCCGCGGCAACGTCGCCGAAGGTGGCGCCGGCGGCGCCATCTACCTCAATGGCGCGGGCGACACCCGGCTCGACGCCTGCCTCCTGACCGGGAACCAGGCCGGAAATGGCGGTGCAGTCTATCTCGACGGCGCCAGCCACGTCCTCTACCTCGACAACTCCACCTTGACCGGTAACCTGGCCAGCGCGGGAGCGGGCGTGTATCGTCAGGCCGGCAACCTCCGCCTGCAGCACAGCATCGCCTGGGACGCCATCCGCTGCGAGCCCGCCAACCTGACCGCCGAACATTCCTGCCTCAAGGACACCGGCTTCACCGGCCCCGGCGTGTTCCATGACGATCCCGTCCTCACCCGCGCCGGCTGGCTGAGCGCCGACTCGCCCTGCCGCAACGTCCTCGCCGAAATCCCCGCCGCCGATGACATCCACGGCGACGCCCGTCCAGACGGCAGCGGCCTCGACTTCGGCTGCGACGAGTTCGTCGATTCCGACCATGATGGCCTCCCCGACTGGTGGGAGGATCTCCATGGCGGCGACCTCGATCCCGACGGCGACCCCGATGGCGACGGCTATGTCAACCTCGAGGAGTACCTCCGCGACCTCGATCCCCATCGTCATGACGCCGACATCGACGGCGATGGGCTCGAGGACTGGTGGGAGTGGCTCCACTTCGGCAACCTCGATCAAGGGCCCGGCGACGACCCGGACCAGGACGGCCTGACCAACCTCGAAGAGTTCCGCCGCGGCACCGACCCGAACACCAAGGACACCGATGGCGATGGCCTGACCGATGGCGACGAGGTCAACATCCACCAGACCGACCCCAACCTGGCCGATTCCGACGATGACGGCATGGACGACGGCGAGGAGGTCGCCAACGGCCTCGACCCGAACGACCCGGACAGCGACAAGGACAACCTGCCCGACGGCTGGGAGTTCCGCTACTTCGGCAATCTCAACCAGGGTCCGATGGACGACCCCGACGAGGATGGCCTGAACAACCTCATGGAGCTGATCTACGGTACCGACCCGACCAATCCCGACACCGACGACGACGGCACCGACGACGGCGAGGAGGCGGACAACGGCACCGATCCCGGCGATCCTCGCGACAAGGATCGGCCGGCCGACGAGATCTGCGCCCTGGAACTGACCGTCGGCGACCATTCCGGCAGCCATTCCGAGCGCTATAACCTCATGGTCGGCAAAATTCTCCACCAGGCCCCGGATTTCGGCGACGTGGCCAACGACATCTACCGCCAATTCCGTTCCGGCCAGTCCTATCCCGTGCAGATCGTCCACACCGGCAGCAAGTTCACCACCCCGGACTACGACTACACGGCAAAGATCACGGCGCATGCCCTGCCCGAGGGCGTGACCATGGAGATCGAGGATCCCGAACACATCCTCGGCTCACACGACGAGAGCGACTATTTCCATGCCGCCGGCAAAAAGGCGATGGTCCACCTCTACCGCCCGGTCGACATCGACACGGATTCCGACAACGACGGAACGATCACCGATGCCGACGATACTGTCGAGATGATTCCTCCTGGCCTGCATCTGAAGCACAGCCCCAGAAACAATTGGCGCAACCACAAGAAGGTCATCGTCCGCCAATTGCGCCTTCCAAATCCCTATGCGCTGGATTCGGTTGTCATTTCCTATGCTGGCGATGTGCCGCTGCGGCTTTACCGACAGGACGGCCGTGTGTTGCCGTTCAACCAGGACATTCGCGCCGATATCCTCCATGGCGACCTGGAACTGATGATCGAGGCCCTTGCCCAGCCGGAAGGGGGCAAGGTTGCCCAATCGACCGTAACCCTCTATGCCAGCAACGGCATGAGCGATTCGTTCCTGATCACCGTGGGCCCGCCTCCCGGCGGCTTCCGTTATCCGACGCCGCGGAGCCGGTACCATGGGGTGAGCCTGCACGGGCTGCCGATCGCGCAGAGGAAGCCGCAGCAGGAGGCGGAATACGACCAGCCGACGTCGCGGATCGAGGTTGATGCCTTCAACCTCAACCCATCATATTCGGCGGCGGACATCAGCCTGGCGGTCGGGCCGGAGCTACGCCTCGAGTTCCGGCGCAGCCATGGCATGGCCAAGCCGTTCCCCGACTATTCCCCCTTCGATGTGCGCGCCATCCCGCAGCCTGGCGCCCAGCAGGACTTCATCCTCGGCCTGGGCTGGCGCTGCAACCTCTTCGCCACCGCCTTCCGGGATGCCGTCGGCAATGTCACGGTGGTCGACGAGGACGGCGCCGAATACCGCTACGACCAGGACGGCCAGGCGGTGGTCTTCGGCCTGGGCGATGCCGCCGCCGCGCAAGGAACGGTGAAGGCCGCGGACGGCGGCGGGGTGGAGTGGACGAAGAAGTTCGGCACGCGCTATG
>CAZBDL010000500.1:0-2767 GCA_964490525.1 uncultured Victivallales bacterium
CCAGCCGATGCCGCCGCCCAGGCCGTACGCGCACGCCTCCAGGAAGCCGTAGCCGCGGATCTCCATGAACAGGGTCGCCCCGAGAATCGCGCAGTTCACCGTGATCAGCGGCAGGAAGATGCCTAGGGCCTGGTAGAGCCGCGCCGAAACCCGCTCGATGACGATCTCCGCCACCTGTACAAACGCCGCAATCACCAGGATGAAGACGATGAACCGCAGATACGCCAGGTCCAGCGGCACCAGGAACCAATGGTAGACCAGCCAGTTCAGCGCCGTCGTCGCCGCCATCACCAGAATCACCGCCGCCCCCAGCCCGGAGGCCGTCTTCACCTCCCGCGACGCCCCGAGGAACGGGCACATCCCCAGGTAGTTGGTGAGCAGGATGTTGTTGGTGAACACCGCCGCAAAAAAAATGGCCAGGAAGCCCGTGCTCATGAGGCGCACCCGCAGTCGTTGGACGTCCCCGGAAACAGGGCCTTGACGGCCCAGACGATGCCCGCCAGCACGAAGAACGCGCCCGGGGCCATGACCATGATCGACCAGTTGGTCCAGCCCGCCCCCATCACCGGGACGCCCCACAGCGTGCCGAAGCCGAGCGGCTCGCGGATGACCGCGATCAGGACCAGGATCAACGAGTAGCCCAGGCCCGAGGCCAGCCCGTCCAGCGCCGCCAGGTGCGGCGGATTGCTCATCGCAAACGCCTCGCTCCGGCCCATGACGATGCAATTGGTGATGATCAGCCCGACATAGGCCCCGAGCTGGCGCGACATCTCCGGCAGCCAGGCCTTCAGGGCGATGTCCACCAATATCACGCTGGTCGCAATCACCAGGATCTCCGCCATCATCCGCACCCGCGGCGGAATCCAGGCCCGGATCAGCGAGACGATCATCCCCGAGACCACCAGCACATAGACCAGCGCCACGCACATCACCACCGTGTTCTTCAGCACGTTGGTGACCGCCAGCGTCGAGCAGATGCCCAGCACCTGCACCAGGATCGGGTTGTTCCGGAACAGCCCGTCCAACAGGATCCTGCGAGATTTCTTGCTCATCGGAGGGCCAAATTTCAGGGTTCAAGGGGGGCAGGCTGAAGGCTGAAGGCTGGAGGCTGGCTGAAGGGTGAAGGGGGGATGGCGAATTCCGTCGTGCTCGTCCTCGTGCTCGTGCTCGTCCTCGTCCTCGTGCTCGTAATCGTGCTCGTAATCGTCGTTATCGGTTCTTCAGGAGACCGAGGTTCGCCCGCGGCCTGGTCTGAGCCTGTCGAAGGGGGAGCGGGCTCCTCCCTTGCACTGGGCTTCGCATCCTCCCCGGCTTCGTGATTCGTGCTTCGTATTGGGCGCTTCGTATTGGGTGCTTAAAATTTCGGACTTAGTGCTTGGAATTTAGGATTTCTGATTTCCCCTGCGGCATCGCCGCATTGACCAGGTCGCGCAC
Source organism: uncultured Victivallales bacterium (assembly GCA_964490525.1). Classification (GTDB taxonomy): domain Bacteria; phylum Verrucomicrobiota; class Lentisphaeria; order Victivallales; family CAZBDL01; genus CAZBDL01. The sequence goes on from CAZBDL010000500.1 coordinate 1,435, forward strand.
GGCAGCGGAGGTGATGGTAGCGCCGGTGATGGCGTCGAACTCGCCCTCCGTCCGGGGCTGTCCCTCGGCCGCCAGGGCCACGGGCCAGGCCAGGCCGCGGAACTGCGCCCGGAACCAGGGCTCCTCGATGCGCGCGCCGAGCCCAGGCGTCTCCTGATGCGCCAGGAAGGCGATGCCGGCGAGACGCTTTTCCTGCGGGTCGATGCCGACCATCGCCTGGATCGGGCCCCACAGGCCGCTGGTGGTCCGGGAGACGACCACAATGTCGCCGCCGACCCGGTAGCCGCCGCCGTCGAGCGGACGGGCCAGCATGGCAAAGCGCTCCGCCACGGCGGCGGGTTCGGCCGGGACATCGTCGAGTCCGGCGGCCATCAGCACGGCCCGGCGCAGGACAGTCTGCTCGTTGGCGCGGATCCGTCCGCGCGTGCCCTGGTAGGCCCCCGCCACCGCGGCAACGCAGGCCGCGCTCGCCGCCGCCATGAAGCCGAGGGTCCGGGCCCATTCGCGCATCTTCTTGCGGGAAAAATTCATGCCGCCTGCCCCCGCTTCTGCCATTCGCCGACCAGGACGTCGATGATCGGTCCGAACATGTTGGCCAGCAGCACCGCAAACATGAAGCCCTCCGGCCAGACCGAGAAGGTGCGAATCACCACGGTCAGCCCCCCGATGAGGATGCCGTAGAGCCAGCGTCCGGGCTCAGTCTTGGTGGCGCTGACCGGATCGGTCGCCATGAAGAACGCCCCGAGCAGGAAGCCGCCGCTGAGCATCGCCCGCAGAGGATCGCTCACCCCCTCCACTCCCGACAGCCAAAAGGCCCCGTGCAGCACGAGGAACGAGCCGATCGTCGCCGCCACCAGCGTCCGGTTCGCCGTCTTCTTCCATAGCAGCCACGCCCCACCAAGGATCAGCAGCAGCGCCGAGGTCTCCCCCAGGCAGCCCGCCGTGTTGCCGAGCAGCAGCCGCGTCCAGGGCATCTCGCCCCCCGCCTTCAGCACCGCGATCGGCGTCGCCGAGCAGACCGTGTCCGGCGCGTAGGCCGCCAGCCCCCCCAACGCCCCCTCGATCGGCTCGAACCAACGGTTGTTCATCGCCACCGTGAAGTTCACATAGATGAACGCCCGCCCCACCAGCGCCGGATTGAACACGTTCCGGCCAAAACCCCCGAACACCATCTTCCCAAACACCACCCCAAAGACGATCCCCATCGCCACCATCCAATATGGCAGGTTCGGCGGCAGGATCAGCCCATACAGGCAGGCGGTCACGAACACCGCCGACGTCACCGGCTCCCGGTTGTACCGCGCAAATACCCATTCCGCCAGGAACCCGCAGG
>CAZBDL010000501.1:0-2765 GCA_964490525.1 uncultured Victivallales bacterium
CAAGACCCTGTGGGCCTGGATGACGGGGTCGGCGAGCTGGTACTACCGGGCGATGACCCAGTGGATGCTGGGCGTGCGCGCCGACCATGACGGCCTGCTCATCGATCCCTGTCTGCCCTCGGCCTGGCGGCGCTGCGAGCTGGAGCGCGAATTCCGCGGCGCCCGCTACCGCGTCCTCATCCGCAACCCCCATGGCCTGCAGAAGGGCGCGCTCGCCATCACCGTCGACGGCAAGAAGATCGACGGCAACCTCCTGCCCGCCTTTGGCGATGGCCAGCTCCACCAGGTCCGCGTCACCGTGTTGCCGAAGGAATAGCGGTTCCTAGAATACCCCGGAGGGGTTGGAGCGGGAAGAAATCAATACCCAACAGCCAACCCGGAAGATCCAATTTCCAAGGGAAGACCATTAGGAAAGAACTTGATTTGCGGATTCCGCATTTTCCTTTCCGATGGACATTGGGAGTTCCTTGTTTGATATTGGCTATTCGATTAAGAGAATAGCAGATTCCAACCAGCCTCAACGGAGGCAGGATTTTCGTGGACGAACCGTATCATGGCGGATTGACGGTCGCCGCCTGCCAGGCGTTGCACCGGCGCTTCTGGGCGGGGACGCTGGACCGGCATCTCTTCGGATTCTTCATCCCGAATCCGGCGGCGCGGCCATTCCCCGGCATGGACCAGGACCTGGCGGAGGCCGAACTGATCGCCAAGAACCGGCAGGCGGCGGCCTGGTTCAATGCCACGCCCGACGAGCGCATGCCGACGGCCTGGGTGAACTATGGCCCGGTCTTCCTGGCGGCTTTGGCCGGGGGCGAGATCGCCTGGGACAACAGCACCAGCTGGGCCCGGCATGCCGACGAAGCCTTGCCGCTGGCCGACCTGCACCTTCCCCCGTTCGCGCCGGACGGCAACCCCTGGTGGCAACGCTACCTGCGCCACTTTCGGGCCTTGCGTGCGGCCGGCGTGCCCGACGCCATGCTGGGGCTGAGCGACATGATCGGGCCGTTCGACCTGCTTGCCGCCCTGATCGGAACGGAACGGCTCTGCCTCGAGATGATGGGCGACCCGGACGAGGTCGTCCGTCTCGGCCAGGAGGCGACCCGCTTCTGGCTTGCGGTCCATGCGGCGCATTTCGCCCTCCTGCCCGATCCAGCTGGCACGAGCGACTGCTTCGGCCTGTTCTGTCCGGGACGGGGCTCGCGCTGGTCCGAGGACTTCATCGCCCTGATCGGGCCGGAGCTCTACCAGGAGTTCGTCATGCCCTGCGACCTGGTCCTGGCCGAGTCCCTGGACACGAGCTATATGCATGTGCACAGCGCCGCCTTGCCGTGCCTCGAGCACATCCTCGCGCTGCCCGCCCTTTCCGGGGTCGAGATCTCCAACGACCCCAACGGCCCGCCGCTTGGCGCCCTGGTCGAATGGGCCCAGGAGGCGCGCCGCCGCGGCAAGGCGGTGATGCTCTCGAACTGGCAGCGCCAGCTCTCCGTCGCCGACCACGACCTGCTGGCCAACGGCACCAGCCCAGGCGGCACCGTCATCACCCTTGAGGCCCCCTCCGTCGCCGCCGCCCAGGCCATCGCTGACCGCTACCGCTAGGCGGTTGCCTTTTGCCCGGGCGGGCGTAAGGTAGGGGGTCGCATCGCGAAAGGGATTTGGCCATGTGCGGAATCGTGGGATATGTCGGCGGCCGTCGGGACGTGATCCCGCTGCTGCTGGAGGGGCTGACGCGCCTAGAATACCGCGGTTACGATTCCGCCGGCCTGGCGGTGCTCGCCGGGGGCGAGATCCGGGTGGTCAAGACCGCGGGCAAGGTGCGCGACCTGCAGGCACGGATCGCCGTCGACTGGCCAGAACATGCCGCCGCGGGAAGCCAGGTTGGCATTGCCCATACCCGTTGGGCGACCCATGGCGCCCCCAACGAAGTCAATGCCCACCCGCATCTGGATGGTGACGACCGGCGCGTTGCGGTGGTGCATAACGGCATCATCGAGAACTACACGGCCCTCAAGGCCCAGCTCCAGCGCAACGGGCACATCTTCGTATCCGAGACCGACACCGAGGTGCTCGTCCACCTGATCTCGCAGTGCTACGAGGGTGACCTGTGCCAGGCGGTGGCCGCCGCCCTGCAGCAGGTAGAGGGGACCTTCGGCATCGCCGTGCTGTGCGCGGAGGCGCCGGACTCGCTGGTGGTGGCGCGCCGGGGCAGCCCGATCGTCATCGGCGTTGGCCAGGACGAAACCCTGGTGGCGAGCGACGTGACCCCGCTGGTGGCGCACACGCGCAAGGTGATCTACCTGGACGACGACGACATCGCGCTGATCCGGCCGGGCCAGGTTGAGGTGCGCAACATCAGCAATGTCCCGGTGAGCCGGGAGGTGGCGCACATCGACTGGGACATCGGGGCGGCGGAGAAGGGCGGCTACGAGCACTTCATGCTCAAGGAGATCTTCGAGCAGCCGGAGGCGGTGGGCAACGCCGTGCGCGGGCGCATCGACCACCAGCTCGGCTCGGCGATCCTCTCCGGCTTGCGCTTCGAGCCCGCCGACCTGGTCAGCGTCAACCGCATCGTCATCGCCGCCTGCGGCACCAGCCTGCATGCCGGGATGATGGGCGAATATTTCTTCGAGGACCTGGCCGACCTGCCGACCGAAGTCGAGCAAGCCGCCGAGTTCCGCTACCGCAACCCGATCATCGCCCCGGGCACCCTGGTGCTGGCGATCAGCCAGTCGGGGGAGACCGCCGACACCCTCGCCGCCGTCCGCGAG
>CAZBDL010000502.1:0-1204 GCA_964490525.1 uncultured Victivallales bacterium
TCGCCTCGACGGCGGCCTCGATCGAGCCATAGGCGGTCATGACGATGCAGGACGGCGGATTTTCGCGGGCCAGGGCGGCCCGGAGCACCTCCATGCCATCGGCCCCGGGCATGCGCAAATCGGTGAGCACCACCTCGTAGTCATGGCGACGCAACAAGTTGAGGCCTCGCTCGCCGTCCTCGGCCAGGGTCACCTCGTATTCCCCGCGGAGCAGCCGCAGGAGGCCGTCGCGGGTGCTGCGCTCGTCCTCGACGATCAGGATTGGCACCTTGTCCTTCATCCATCATCCCTCCTGGGGGCACTGGTTTGTTGCGTAGATCGCCGTCCGCGGCGAGGATGGCGGGCGGGGGGCGGGGTTGCCGTGTCGTCCGCCGGGGTCGGCGTTGCGACCGCGGGCCCGCCCGCATCGGGCGGCGCCGGCAGGAGCTTGATGCGCCGCGAGGTGCGGGGCAGTCGCACGCGGAAGGTCGCGCCATGGCCCACCTCGCTGTCGACCATCAGCTGTCCACCATTTTCCCGGACGATGCGCTCGACGATCATCAAGCCGAGTCCGCTGCCCGTCTGCTTGGTGGTGTAGTACGGCTCGAAGATCCGCCCGATCGCCTCGGGCGAAATGCCCTGGCCGGAATCGGCCAGGGAGACGGTCACGTAGTCGTCGTCGGCCTGCGCCGCGACGGTCAGGGTCCCGCCGCCGGGCATGGCCTGGATGGCGTTGCGCAGGATGTTGTAGAAGGCCTGGCGGAGTTGGCCGGCATCGCCGAAGACCGGCGGCATCTCCTCGGGCCAGGTCAGGCGCAGGTCGATGTTGCGGTCGTGCATCTCGCGGTCCAGGCTGTGCACCGTGTCCTCGACCAGGGGCGGCAGGTGGATCGGGGTCAGGCTTGGCCGTGCCGAACGGATCGCCGCGAGGAACTGCGAGAGGACTTGATGCAGGCGGTCGACTTCGTCGCGGGCCACCTCGAGCATCTCGCGCAGTTCGCCGCCGACCTCCCCTGGGAGGCCAACCAGACGACGCTGGAGCAGCTGCAGGTGGATGTGCAGGCTGTTGAGGGGATTGCCGATCTCGTGCGCCACACCGGCGGCGAGGAGGGACATCATCTGCACCTTCTCGGACTCGACCTGGGCCTGGGTGAGATGGCGCGACTCGGTCACGTCATGCAGCACCACGATGCTGCTGTGGCGTTCGCCGGGCTGGGGCATGACA
>CAZBDL010000502.1:1296-2755 GCA_964490525.1 uncultured Victivallales bacterium
CCCGGGCTTGGGGATAGAGGATCTCGATTTCCTGCCGGATCACCCGACGGTCGCCGCCATCCTCGCCCTTGCCCATGCCCCATTCGATGCCCTTGAGGAAGCGCGATACGGGGCGGCCGGCCGCGTCCGCAGGCAAGCCGAGGATGTGGTTGGCGGCGTGGTTCACGTAGCGGATGCGCATACGCGGATCGACCACGATGACCCCCTCCTGGAGGGTGTCGAACACGGTCTCCAGGAAGGCCACCTCGCGGGTCAGCCGCTGGACATATCCCTGGAGGCGCTCTCGATCCAACTGGTCCAGCCGCCCCCCGATGCGCCCAATGAATCCCGACGTGGGCATTCCGACACCTCCTCGCCTGCGTCATTGCGTCCGACCCGGAAGCCTGAGGTTTCCGCGCCAGAATGACGCATACCATAGCATTCCCGGAGCGGACGGCAAGGGGCGGCGCGCATGGATGGTAGCGGGTCAGTCTGGTGTGGGTGGATGTGGATGCGCCAATGCGGAGATTGGCGTTCCCGGGCTCGCGGCTACGCTGGATTGAGACAGCGAGGGATGCCCTACCCACACAAGACTGACCCATTACCATGGATGGGGTACGCCGGGGGCTCAGGCCATGGGATGCCAGGCATGGCCGTCGATGGCGGGCAGGCGGTCGGCGCCGGGCGGTCCCCAGGAACCGGCCGGGTAGGCTTCGAGCGGGCCGGCGGAGGGGACGCGGTTCGCCCAGGCGTCGAGCACGGGGGTGAGGAGGCGCCAGGCGATGTCGATGCTGTCGTCGCGCAGGAAGAGGGTATGGTCGCCGAGCATGGCATCGAGGAGGAGGCGCTCGTAGGCCTCGGGGGGCTCGCCGCCGAAGACATCGCGGTAGGTGAAGCGCATGGTGAGGTTGCCCATGCACAACTTGGCGCCGGGGCGCTTGGCCTGGATGTGGAGGGCGGCACCCTCCTCGGGCTGGACATTGAAGACGAGGACGTTGGGGGGCAGGGAATCCTCGCCGACGGCATGGAAGATGGAATGGGGCACGGGCTTGAAGGTGACGACGATGCGGCTGGTGCGGCGGGGCAGGCGCTTGCCGACGCGCAGGTAGAAGGGAACGCCGCGCCAGCGCCAGTTGTCGATGAGCAGGCGCGAGGCGACATAGGTCTCGACCGGCGATGCCGGGCGCACCGCCTCCTCGGCGAGGTAGCCGGGCACGGGCTTGCCGTCCACGGTGCCGGGTCCGTACTGGCCGCGCACGACCCACTCGCCGATGGCGTCGGCGGGATAGGGGCGGATGGCGTCGAGGAGCTTGGCCTTCTCGTCGCGCACGCGGTTGGCCTCGAAGGAGGAAGGCGGCTCCATGCCGACGACGGCGAGCATCTGGTACATGTGGTTTTGGAACATGTCGCGCAGGAGTCCGGCCTGGTCGAAGTAGCCGGCGCGGTGCTCGACGCCGATGCTTTCGGCGACGGTAATCTG
>CAZBDL010000503.1:0-2752 GCA_964490525.1 uncultured Victivallales bacterium
AATGGCACTGAGATAAGCCCCTGGGAGCGCCGAGCTCCAGCTCGGCCTTATGGCGATTGAGTCGTTCCTCTGGCTTATCTTAGTGCCATTGTGCTGTGCGATAGTGTAGCACAGTTTCTGTGCAAAGGCAATATGATATCGCCGATGGACGCGTCTGGACTCAGTTTCGTGTGGCAACCCTGTGTGTATTTGACGGCGCAGCCGTCTTTGGACTGCGGCACCCCTGCGCCGCTTTCATTTGCGGACGGAGTCCGTGCATGTCGCAGTCCGCTAATTGATTCGCGCCCCCGCTCCGCGGGGAAACAAAGCGGCGCCCAGGCTTCGTTCGGAGAATTACGCCGGGACACAGCAGGGGCACCGCACTCCAAGGATCGCGCCCGCAGTGCTGTGCGCAACCTGGCGCGATCAAGTCGGCAAGCTCAAGGATATGCCCAGGCACGTCGACGGCCCCGTGCCACGCACATGGCTGCCAGACGCGGAAAGCTCCGCATCCGGTCAATGGTCGCAGAGGTTGTCGCCGGAGACGAGCGTGCCGTCGAGATAGGTGGCGACGAGCGTCTCCGGCGCCTCGGCGGGAGCGCCGACGACGACCGTGATGCCGTTCTCGGCGAACAGGCCCTGCGCGCGCTGGCCCATGCCGCCGGCGATGATCACCGTCGCGCCCTGTTCCCTCAGCCAGCGCGGCAGCACACCCGGTTCGTGCGGCGGCGGGGTGACCTCCTGCCGGGCCGTGACCCGGCGGGCCTGCGGGTCGACATCGATCAGCACGAACTGCTCGCAATGTCCGAAGTGCAGCGCGAGGCTGCCGTTGGCGATGGGGAGGGCGATGCGCATGATGTCTTTCTCCTTCGGTTGGGGTGTCGAGTTGCTCCCGCTGGACAAACCGGCGGGATCGTGGTCGTGTTGGGACAGTTTCAGGATTGGCTGGATCATCTTGGCAAATTCTTGTGCGGCAGGGGTTTTTGCGAATGTTCCCAGGTCCGGGCGGCCGGTGTCCGCGGCAACTCCGATCGCCGGATCGAGCGGGATCCGGCCGAGGAACGGGACGTTCATCTTCGCCGCCATCCGTTCGCCGCCGCCGGCATTGAAGACCTCCGTGACCTTGCCGCAATGCGGACAGGTCAGGCCGCTCATGTTCTCGACGACGCCGAGGACGGGCATGGCGAGCTGCCGGCAAAAGTTGATCGAGCGGCGGACCGCCGCCAGCGCCACCTCCTGCGGCGTGGTGACGATGACCGCGCCGTCGGCGTGGCTGATGAGCTGGCAGATGGACAGCGGCTCGTCGCCGGTGCCGGGCGGGGCGTCGACGATCAGATAGTCCAGGTCGCCCCAGTCGACGTCGCTCAGGAACTGGCGGATCACGCCCATCTTCATGGGGCCGCGCCAAATGACCGCCTGGTCGGGATCCTGGAGCAGGAAGCCGATGGACATGACCTTGAGGCCACCCAGCTTGATCGGCACGAGGGCATGCTCGGCCATGGGCAGGCCCTCGGTGGCGAGGCCGAGCATCGTCGGGATGCTCGGGCCATGGATGTCGATGTCGAGCAGTCCCACCCGCCGTCCCGCCAGCACCAGCGCCGAGGCCAGATTCACCGCCACCGTGCTCTTGCCGACCCCCCCCTTGCCGGAAAGCACTAGCACCGTGTGCCGGATCCGCGCCAGCGAGTCCGCGAGGCGGCGCTCGCCGGCCTCTTCCTCCGGCGTCTTGCCCGGGCCGCTGCCGCCCGCCGACGGGCAGCTTGCCCCGATTCCGTGACCGCCGCCGCAGCCGGCGTGGCCGCGGCCATTGTCCTTGCTCATGGTTCAGGTCTCCTGGTGGGTTGCCAATCGTCCTCGTGCAAGATCGAGAATGATCACGTTTCCAATGCGGTGGCTTGAGTCCCGAAGGGACGGTAGATTTAGCCCAGGGCGTGAGCCCTGGGGAAATGTGCCAACCCATGATCGGAGCCCTGAAGCGGCGGCAGACCGGATCCTCGGGGGGTGATTGTTCAGCGTTGGGCGCATGCAGAGGACTTCTCTTTTGAGGCACCGGGCGTGTCTTCGGCCTGCACCGCCTGCCACAGGCGGCGGATGTCCTCGGCGGCCATGCCGCCATGCTCGGCCACGGTCTTTCCCCCCACCTGCGCCGCCGTCACGGCCCGGTCATAGCGGATGCGCCCGGCGACCGTCGCCCCCATTGACGCCGCCTGCGCCTCGATCTGCGCCGTCATGGCCGGATGGATGTCCCACTTGTTGACGGCCACTGCGGCCGGGATCCCGAAATGCCCGGTCAGTTCCAGCACCCGCGTCAGGTCGTGGATGCCGGCCGGCGTCGGCTCGGTCACGGCCAGCACCCGGGAGGCGCCCGTCACCGCGGCGATGACCGGACAGCCGATGCCCGGTGGCCCGTCCACCAGGATCAGGCCCCGGCCCTGCTCTTCGGCGAGCCGTTGGGCCTCGCGGCGGACCGTGGCGACCAGCTTGCCGGAATTCTCCGCGGCAATCCCCAGCTTGGCATGGACCATCGTGCCGAAGCGGGTACCGGAAACGAACCATTCCCCGCACTCCCGCTCCGGAAAGTCGATCGCCTTCACCGGGCAGAAACGGACGCAGACCCCGCAACCCTCGCAGCCCAAGGGATCGATCGCGAAATGCGCCGAGCCCGCCGCCGTGCCGTCCATGACGACCGCCCCGTACCGGCAATGCGCCAGGCAGGCGCCGCAGCCGATGCAGTCGTCCGACCGGATGATCGCCTCGTGGCCGGCGCGGAAGG
>CAZBDL010000504.1:0-2748 GCA_964490525.1 uncultured Victivallales bacterium
GCGGCCCGGCCCGGTCGTACCCGGAGTTCCTCGAATACGATTCCCATGACCTGGCACCATTCCTGCGGACAGGAGAGAACGTCGTCGCCGTGGAGGTGGTCCACCTTGGCGCGCCAAGCTTCCACTTTCTCGCCATGCCGCCGGGATTTGTGGCCTGGGGGGAGGTCGCGGAGGCTGACGGCCTGCGCCATGACCTGGCCACCGGCGGGGAATGGCGATGCCGTCAGTCGGCGGCGCACGATCCGGAGGCACCGGCGTTTTCCTTTGCCATCGGGCCGATCCAGATTGAGGATGCGCGCCGCGGCGAGCCTGGCTGGGCGCTGCCGGGGTTCGACGACGCGGCCTGGGCGGTGCCGGTCCCAGTGCCCGGGGCGGGAGGGGAGTCCTTGCGGTCGCGACAGATTCCGCACCTGGCCCGCGACGAGGTGGTCCCGGAGCGGCTGGTGCGGGCCTTTGCGCATGCCGACGACGAGGCGGTCTATTCTTTCCGGGTCACCCAGGCCTGGGATCCGGCATTGCCGGCTTGGCCGAACGAGACGTCCTTTGCCTTCACCCGCATCTACTCGCCGTGCGACCAGGAGGTGGCGGCGGGAACCTGGTGGGGCGAGCACTACCTCAACGGCAAGCTTCTGCGCAAGAAGTCGTGCGGCGCCGGCCAGGCCTTGCGCGAGGATGCCCCGATGGCCCTGCGCCAAGGCTGGAACACCCTGTTCATCTCGTATCGGATGACCTACGGTGTGTGGGAGTTCCTGCTGGGGCTGCCGAAGGGGAGGGGATTGGTGGTTTCGGCGGCGGCGGAAGCCGGCGGTCAGCCCACGTTCCGGGTGGCGGGACCGTTGCGCAACGAGGACGCGCACCGGATGCTGGCCGCCGAGCCGTGGCATGATCCCTCCGGGCAGCCGGAGCTTCAGCCCCTGTGGCGGGAGATCGCCGCCAACGGCCCGCCCGCCTCGGTCATCCGGGGCCTGGCCTGGCGGCGTGAAGGGAAGGCGGTTGACCTCGGGCGCGGCATGGCCGGGGTGATCCGCGTCCCGGCCGGCGAGGGGCAAAGCCTGCTCTATGACTTTGGCACCGTCGTCTTGGGGCGGATTTTCGTCGAGTATACGGCACCGCGCGGCACGGTGATCGATGTCGGCTATGCCGAGGAGGCGCGTGGTGACCGTCCGCACTACGGGAAGAACTTCCTGGTGCAGGCGGGGGAGCGCCAGGTCGCGGCCGGGGGGCGGGCCCGGATGGAGACCTTTTTCCCACGCGGATTCCGGCATCTCGAGGTGGCGGTGCATGGTCATGACGGGCCGGTGCAAATCCACCGCGTGGGGATCGTCTCGCAGGTCTATCCGCTGGCGCGGTGCGGCACCTTTTCCTGCTCGGACGGGTTCCTGAACACGCTTTGGGAATATGGCTGGCGGACGATGCAGCTCTGTTCGGAGGACGTGATCACGGACTGTCCCTGGCGCGAGCGCACCCTGTATGGCGGCGACCTGCTGGCGGAGATGGCGACGATGGCGGCGGGGTCCGGCGACCTGCGGCTGGTGCGGCGCTGCGTCGAGGTCTTCCTGCAGTCGCAGGATGCGGCGACGGGCTGGCTGCAGTCGATGGCGCCGATGCGGCGCGACCGGGTTCCGCTCTATGAGTATCCGGTGCTGGTGCTGATCGCGTGCGAATGGTACTGCCGCCTGGCCAACGACGCGGAATTCGCGGAGCGGGCCCGCCCCGTCTTTGCGCGGATGCTGGAGGGCGCCTTGGCCTCGCGCGAGCCGAGCGGCCTCTTCCCGGCGGTGCATCCGGTCTTCATCGAGCACGGCTACGGAGCCAAGGAAGGCTGCGTCTGCGCCTTCAACGCCTTGATGGCCGGGGCGTTCCGCGCCTGGGGGCGGCTGCTGGCGATGCTCGGGCGCGGCGACGAGGCGGAGGCCGCAGCCACTCTGGCCGAGGACATTGCCGCCTGCGTCAACCGCGACTTCTGGAGCCCGGATCAGGCCGCCTACATGGATGCGCTGGTCGATGGCAACTTCACCGGCGGCAGCGGCATCGCCGCGAGCGCCTGGGCGATGCTCTTTGCGGGCATCCCGGACGGGCGGACCGGGGCGGTGAACGCCCACTTCCGGGCGGCGATGCGGCGGTTCGATCCCGACAACGAGGTCGCCACCGTCTCGGTCTACGGCGCCTTCTACCTGTTGGGCGCGCTCTACCGGCACGGCCTTGCGGGCGATGCCGAGGACTGGATGCGGACGCTCTATCGGGACATGGTCGAGCGATCGACGGGCACGATCTGGGAGCATGCCAACCCGGGCAAATCCCTGACCCATGCCTGGAGCACGGCCCCGAACTTCTACCTCTCGACCAGGGCCTTGGGCGTGCGCCTGGACTTTCCCGATCCCGAACCTGGACGGATCGTCATTGCCCCGGAGTCCGAAACCCTAGCCTGGGCCGAGGGGATGGTGCCCCACCCGTTGGGCGAGGTCTTCGTGAAGTGGCGCATCAATGGCGACCGGCTGGTCTTGCAGTATCGCTGTCCGGCTGGCGTCGAGCCGGTCATCGCCCCCGTCGGCCGCCTCGCCCGGCTCCGTCTCGCGGCGGAACGGCTGGATGGCCAGCCGCCTCCGGCCATGACGAGGACGCTTGGGGCGATGAAAGGGACGATGCTGATCAAGGGGGACATTGTGTCCTCGGGATTCGGCACGGATGGGGAGGTGAATCGGTCATGAGCATTCCGGGGCACGTCTCGGTTGTCCGCCTGATCACGCG
>CAZBDL010000505.1:0-2746 GCA_964490525.1 uncultured Victivallales bacterium
CCCCATGGCGACACCGGCCTGACCGGACGCAAGATCATCGTCGACACCTACGGCGGCGTTGGCTCCCATGGCGGCGGCGCCTTCTCCGGCAAGGATCCGAGCAAGGTCGACCGTTCCGCCGCCTACATGTGCCGCTACATCGCCAAGAACATCGTCGCCGCCAAGCTGGCGAAAAAATGCGAGGTGCAGGTGGCCTACGCCATTGGCGTCGCCGAACCGCTGAGCATCAACGTCGACACCTATGGCACTGGCGCGATCGACGACGATGCCAAGCTCGAGTCCGTCATCCGCAAGGTCTTCGATCTCAAGCCGGCCGGCATCATCCGGACCCTCAAGCTGACCGAGCCCCACAAGCATGGCTGGAGCTATCGCCAGACCGCCGCCTACGGGCATTTTGGGCGCAACCTCTTCCCCTGGGAGAAGACTGACCGGGTCGATGCTCTGCGCAAGGCGGCCGCCCCGCTTCTCGCCGCCAAGCCCAAGCGGTGAACGCCTTGCTTCGCCAGCATTCCGGCCGGATCCTGGGCGTCGGGTCGCCGATGGTGGACATCCTGGTCCGCGTCCCCGAGGGCTTCCTGCATCGCGAGCAAGTCGCCAAGGGCGGCAGTTGCCTCGTCGGCCCCGGCGAGCTTGACCGCATCCTGGGCGCCACCGGCGAGGCCGGGGCCCGGGTGCCCGGCGGCTCGGCCGCGAACACCATCTTCGGCCTTGCCGAGTTGGGGTATCCGACCTCCTTCCTGGGCAAGTTGGGCGACGACGAGACCGGCGAGTTCTACCGTTGCCGCTATGCGGCGATGGGCGGCGACGATTCCCGGCTCAAAGTCCATCCCGAGATGCCCACCGGCCGCTGCCTTGGCCTGATCACCCCCGACTCCGAGCGGACCATGCGCACCGACCTGGGAGCCGCCGCCACCCTCGATCCCGAGGAACTGGCTCCGGCGGACTTCGCGGACTGCCGCCATGTCCACCTTGAAGGCTACCTGCTCTTCAATGAGCTGCTGGTCCGCCGCGTCCTCCATCTCGCCCGCGAGGCCGGAGCCACGGTCAGCCTCGATCTGGCCTCTTTCGAGGTCGTCCGCGCCGCGTCCCGGATCCTGCCCGAGTTGCTTCGTGACCATGTTGATGTCGTCTTCGCCAACGAGGACGAGGCCGCCGCCTTCCCCGGCGGCGGTGCGCCCGAGGCGGCCCTCGGCGTCCTCGCCGGTTTGTGTCCGGTCGCCGCCGTCAAGCTTGGAGCTGAGGGATCTCTGATTCGCCGCGGTGACGAGACGGTTCGCGTCCCGGCGCTCAAGGCGAACGCGGTCGACACCACCGGTGCCGGCGACCTTTGGGCCGCTGGCTTCCTCGCCGGTCTCTTCGCCGATCTTCCGCTCGCCGCCTGCGGCCGGCTTGGTTCGCTGGCCGGCGCCGAGGTCGTCCAGGTCCTCGGTGCCGCCATCCCCGAAACCCGCTGGCACCACCTGCGTCAGCAGTTCCGCGACCTTCGCCAGGGAGGCAAGCTTGAATCGTAATCGTCCTCGTCCTCAGCGAGTCCGCCAGTTGGCGGACGAGTACGAGCTTGAACCCTGAACCCTGAACCCTGAACCCTCCACCTCAAGGATGCCCCCCAAAAATGACTGCACAGACCGCCGCCAAACCCGCCGCCGATTATCTGGTTGCCGACCTTGCCCTGGCCGATTTCGGCCGCAAGGAGATCGAGATTGCCGAGCAGGAGATGCCCGGCCTGATGGCCACCCGCGAGAAGTACGGTCCGGAGAGGCCGTTGGCCGGGCTGCGCATCATGGGCAGCCTGCACATGACCATCCAGACGGCGGTCTTGATTGAGACACTGGTTGAGCTCGGGGCCGACGTCCGCTGGTGCTCCTGCAACATCTTCTCGACCCAGGATCATGCCGCCGCCGCCATCGCCGCCCGTGGCATCCCCGTTTTCGCCTGGAAGGGCGAGACGCTGGAGGAGTACTGGGACTGCACGCTGCGCGCCATGACCTGGCCCGACGGCGACGGTCCCGACCAGATCGTCGATGATGGCGGCGATTCGACCTTGCTGGTTCATCGCGGACTCGCCGCCGAGCGCAATCCGGCCATCCTCGAGGAGCGGACCGACAGCCGCGAGCTGCAGGTCGTCAACGCCCTCCTCCGCCGCCTTCTCAAGGAGCGCCCCGGGCATTGGGCCAAGGTCGCCAAGCGTGTCAAGGGCGTCAGCGAAGAGACCACCACCGGCGTCCACCGCCTCGACCAGATGCTCCAGCGCGGCGAGCTGCTCTTCCCCGCGATCAACGTCAACGACTCCGTCACAAAGTCGAAGTTCGACAACATCTACGGTTGCCGCCACTCCCTGCCCGACGGCATCAAGCGCGCCCTCGACGTCCTGATCAGCGGCAAGACCGTCATGATCTGCGGCTACGGGGATGTCGGCAAGGGCTCCGCCGAGGCCATGCGCAACGAGCGCGCCCAGGTATGGGTCAGCGAGATCGACCCGATCTGCGCCCTCCAGGCCTGCATGGCCGGACTCCATGTCGCCACCGTCGAGGACGCCCTGCCGGTCGCCGACATCTACGTCACCGCCACCGGCAACTGCAACGTCATCACCGCCGACCACATGGCCCGCATGAAGGACCAGGCGGTGGTCTGCAACATCGGCCACTTCGACAACGAGATCGAGGTCGACAAGCTTGAGGCCATGCCCGGCGTTGTCAAGACCCAGATCAAGGGCAACGAATGCCCCGTCCACCGCTACACCTTCCCG
>CAZBDL010000506.1:0-2739 GCA_964490525.1 uncultured Victivallales bacterium
CCTGGTCCACATCGACCTTGCCGACCACCGCCTTGCCGTCGACCGCCGCCGCCAGCTCGTCGAGGATCGGGCCCAGCATGCGGCACGGGCCGCACCACTCCGCCCAGAAGTCCACGACCGCCACCCCGCTCGCCGTCTCCGCCGCGAAGTTCTCCGCCGTCCAATGCTTCACCGCACCCATCGCTCATACTCCCATCGTTTCAGATTTCGTGCTTCGGATTTAGGATTTCCTCTTCACCTGATATATCCACTCTCTCGTCTCCTTGTTCCATGTCCGCGTCAGGCGGAATCCAGGAAAGCGCCGGGTCTCGGCGTTCTCCGCGAACTTCGCCAGCCAGCCAGCGACGGCCTCGGCCTGGTCGCCCAGGTCACATGCCTTGGCCAGCTCCCCGGCCGTGCCACTGAAACCGGACTGCTTGGCCAGCGCGGACTGCAGGCGGCGGTTGACGGCGATGACCTCGCCACTCGCCTTCTTGTAGGCCTGCACACCGGGCTGGTGAAAAGCGTTGATGCCGATCAACTCGGCGTAGAAGGCGACCGCCCGCTCATACAGGGCGATGAGCATGCCGAGGTTCTCCGCGTCGACCGCGCGGATGCGGATCTCGATGACCTGGCGCCCCTTCGCCAACAGCGCCGCCGCCAGCCCCGCCTGGAAGCCGTGCAGGTAGTCGCCCATGCTCACCTCGCCGTCCGCCGCCAGCTGCCGGGCGTCGCGCCACACCTCGATGAAGGTCACGAAGAAGTCGTCGCGTCCGTCGTTGAGCTGCTGGATGAAGGCATGCGCATCCGTGCCCCCCTTGTTGCCGAAGACATTGAGGCCCTGATGCACCGGCTTGCCCTGACGGTCCAGCTCCTTGCCTAGGCTCTCCATGACCAGCTGCTGGAGGTAGCGGGAGAGGAGCACCAGCCGGTCGGCATAGGGCACGATGACCATGTTGCGGTCGCCGCGCCCGCCGCCTGCAATGTGCCACATGCAGGCCAGCAGGTAGGCGGGGTTGGCGCGGACATCCGCCTCGCGCGTCCACGCGTCCATCCGGCAAGCCCCCGCCAGCAGGGCGCGGAAGTCGATCCCGGCCAGGGCGGCGGGCAGGTGGCCGACGATGCTCGTCTCGCTCGTCCGCCCGCCGATGCTGTCGGCCAGCGGCAGGATCTTCAGCCACTGGGCGGCCCGCGCCTGCTGGTCCAGTTCGCTGCCCGGCATAGTGATCGCACAGGCGTGCCGCGCGAACGGCAGCTTCGCCTTGCGGTAGGCCAGCTCCAGGGCGACCAGGTTGTTCCTGGTCTCCAGCGTTCCCCCCGACTTGGAGATGGTCACCACCAGGGTGGTCGCCAAATCCGCGACCGCCAACAGGTCGGCAATCCCGGCGCTGTCCGTGTTGTCCAGGAAGTAGAGGCGTAGCCCGCCGTCCCGCTGCTTGCGACCCAGTTCGTTCCAGTAGGGGCCGTTGAGGGCAAACTGGACCAACTGCGGGCCGAGCGCCGAACCGCCGATGCCGTTGATCACCGCCGCCTTGAAACGCTCGCCGGAGCGCGTGCGCAGCTTGCCCGTGCGGACCGCCGCCGCAAACGCCTCCGCCTCCGCGAAGAGCGCGCTCCCAGGATACGCCATGCGGTCGGTGAAGTGCGTCACCTTGCGGCGCTCGTCGGGATTCTTGATCTCGCCCGCCTCGATCCGTCCCATCTCCCGGTGCGCCTCGCGGCAGGCCGGTCCCAGCGCATCCAGCGCCGGCTCGCTGAACTTCATCCCCGCCACGCTCAGCGTGAACCCCGTCTCGCCGTCGGTCAGCGTGTAGCGACGACGACGCGCCGCCATCTCCGATGCCTTCATGAACCATGTCTCCTTGGATGGACAATCCTTCCTCTCGCGACCAAGGGTGGCCGACCGCTACTATACGACCTCCGCGCCAAATGTCGCGCCGGGCACTCCCCCCGCCCGGGAGGGACCCCAGGCACCCTGCCCTGCCGCCACGCCGCGGCGCTTTCGCGGAGCACCACACGCCAATCCGGAGACAAACTGTGCCGGGAGCACTTCGTGAACGGAGCCCGCCGTTCCCGGGAGGCACCCCCCCAGCCTCGCCCAGACTCAAATTCCGGTGCCATGATACAGATATCCCTCTCCTCCATCCTTTTACACTTAATTAAATCGAATTGAACCAGCCATGCGGTGAATCTAGCCAGCCATCGCCAATTCGCATTGATTAAGTGTATCTTATTGATTTACAAGTATTAGCTTATCCTGGCACCGATATTATTGACAAACCGGCGGGCGGCCATTATTCTTGGGCCATTATTCTTGTATTCTTGGGATGCGGCGTCGGCGCGGTCGCCGGTTGCCGAAGGGTCATGATCCACGCAGTCAGGGGCATGCCATGAGCGAGGAACTGCTGTCGCCGTCGGAGATCGCGCCCGCGGCGTCGCGCCTGGGCGAGGTATTGCGGGCGCTGGACGGGGCGCTGCTGGGACGGGAGCGACTGCACCGCCTGATGCTGGCGGCGATCTTGGCGCGGGGCCACGTCCTGCTGGAAGGCCTCCCGGGGCTGGGCAAGACGGCGTTGGTCCATTGCCTGGGGCGGTTGCTGAAGCTGGAGTTCAAGCGGGTGCAGTTCACGCCGGACCTGCTGCCGGGGGACATCCTCGGGGCCCACATCCTACAGGAGACAGGCGGGGGGCGGCGCGACCTTACCTTCCAGGCGGGGCCGGTGTTCACGAACCTGCTGCTGGCGGACGAGATCAACCGGG
>CAZBDL010000507.1:0-2726 GCA_964490525.1 uncultured Victivallales bacterium
GTGTAGCGGTATTCGCCCTCGATCACCCGGAGGAAGGGCACGATCGCGCGCCGCGTGGCGAGGAGTTCGGCCGCCGCCGCGCGCAGTTCCGCCAACTCCGAACCGGTGCCGGCGATCTTCAAGGGAAGCCCGAGGCGGTTGAAGGCCTCCATCGCGATGTCGGCGCGCTAGTAGGGGATGAGCCTCCCCACCAGGAGGAAGTAGTCGTCCACCCGCTCCGAGACCCTGAGCCAGCCTGTATCCACGGCATCCAATGGCTGCCGATCAGTCCCGCCATGAACTATCTTGTCGAAGACTACGCCTTCGCCGCCAAGGACTTCGAAAGCATGATGCGGCGCTCCGGCGATCCCGAGATCGCCGCCTGGGGCAGCGCCCTCGGCAACGTCGTCCTCGGCTATCTCCAGCTCTTCGACCCCGACCGCGCCGCCGCCCTCTTCGACCGCTACTGGCAGGCGGACGAGAAGATCGTCCATGACAACTACACCTCCGGGCTGACCTACTACTTCACCCACGCCAATCGCGCGCTGGGCCCCCTGTGCCAGGACCGCTTCCTCGACCTGCCCCACGGGGCGGTCCATCGCGGCGAGGCCCGCGGCCGGACCACCTGCGTGGTGTACAATCCGGAGGCCGAGGCGCGGCCGTGCCGACTGTTCGACGAGGCGGGAACCACGTTGGCCGAGTTCATCGTCCCGGCACGCAGCCTGATCGCCCATCGTCCCGAGGGCGTCGCCGCCGGCATCCGGGTCGAGCCGGCGCCCCGGGTGGTGGCCATGGGCGCCCCATGGCAAGCCCTCGCCCTCGCCATCGACGCCCACGGCGCCACCGTCCCCGGGACGGTCCGCTGGCGCATCGCCGCAGGCGAGGGCACAGTCACCGCCGATGGCCTCTACCAGGCCCCCGCGCACGCATGCGATCGCGTCGTCCTGGAGGCCGCGATGGGCGGATTTCGCGCCGAAGCCGCTTTCCGGGTCGGGGACTTGCCGCACCCGGCCATCCTGCGCATCGTCCCGCCGACCCTGACGGTTCCCGCTGGCGGCAGCCACGACGTCGCCGCCGAGATCCAGGACCAATACGGCCATGCCTTGCCGGTCCCGGAGTCGCTGCGCTGGCAGGCCTCCGGCGGCGGCAGCGTCGGCCATGACGGCCGCTTCCGGGCCGGAGAGCACCTTGGCCGACAGACCCTCACCGCCATCCTCGATGGCCTGACCGCCACCGCCGAGGTGACCGTCCGCCCCCCCTCGGTCGAGCTGTCGCGGGGACGCCCGGCCGTCGCCTCCAGCGAACGGGGCGCCAACCGCGCCGCCCTGGCCCTGGACGACGACCCCACGACCCGTTGGGAAAGCGAGTTCAGCGACCCGCAGTGGCTGGCGGTCGACCTCGGACGGCCCGTCGACCTCGAGCGCCTGGAAATCCTCTGGGAGACCGCCCGCGCCAAGCACTGCACCATCGAAGTCTCCGACGACGGCCGCGCCTGGCGCCCCATCCGGGAACTCACCGATTCCCCGGCCGGCCTGGAATCCGTCCCGCTTGCCGCCCGCGCCCGGCATCTCCGCATCATCGGCCGGACGCGCGCCACCGAATGGGGCTACTCCATCTTCACGCTCCGCGTCTTCGGCTGGGATGCCCAGCCCTGAGCCGCATCCCATTCCCCGACGGCCGTCGCCCTGCACCACGCATCGGCATCCGCCCCCGCCGGGGCAGGCGCAAATTTTTCCGGAAAAGGCCTTGACTTTAATAAACCATTATAGTATTATAATAGCATATTCATTACTTTCCTTCCCGGATTCCCAAGGCAGCTGAATCCCGCCACAGGAGAAGGCCATCATGAACCGCCATCGTCTGCCCGGGCGCAAGGCGCCCTGCTTCAAGCTCATTGAACTGTTGGCCGTGCCAGGCGCAGCCCCCTGGGCGAAGCGCTCAATCAGGTTCACCCTCATTGAACTGTTGGTGGTCATCGCGATCATCGCCATCCTGGCGGCCCTGCTGCTGCCGGCGCTGAGCCAGGCCAAGGAGCGGGCCCGCACCATCCTGTGCATGGGCAACCTGAAGCAGATTATGCTGGCCTCGCAGATGTATGGGGAGGACTTTGGCGGCCGCATCCAGCCGTACCAGCAGGGCGGCATCGACGACTGGTCATTTGGCCTCCTGGCCGACTATCTCGGCGGCAAGACCCGCAGCCCGATGAACGTCTGCCCCAGCGAAAGCCTCAACCGGGGGCAATGGACGAAGCAATATCCCATCCACTATGCCCCCAATGGCTCGTTCATCTGCTCCGGCTGGGAATTCCATGCCGACCCGACCAAGCACCTGCGCTTCTCCGGGGTGAAACGGCCGGATCGCCTCTTCATGTTCGCCGACCAGGCGGTCACCCATGTCTGGGGATACAACGGCGACTCCGGATTCGTCATCAACCAGCCTGGCTCATGGGTGGCCTGGCGGTGGGACTATGCCACCGAAGCAAGCCGGTCCGCGCCGCTGCCGACCTACACCATCGGCTGGTCCTACATGGAGTGGGCCGCCCACTTTCGCCACGGCAACCAGCGCAACGGCAATTTCGGGTTTGTCGATGGCCATGCCGCCACGATGCCGACGGGGACGCTGACGGCCTACAACACCTTCAACTGCTTCTGCCGCCCCGGCCTTTGTCCCGACGGAGATCGGCACTGAGTTCCGGCCGGGTAACGGCCCTGGCGGCAGCCCGCGCCGCCATCCCCGTCGAGCCCTGA
>CAZBDL010000508.1:0-2716 GCA_964490525.1 uncultured Victivallales bacterium
GGCGCCGGGAACGCCAATCTCCGCATTGGCGTGTCGTGTTCGGGCGGCTGGTCGGGCGCGGGGCGCCATCGGGGGCCGGGCCGGTTTCGGCGAAACCGGCATACCCACGGGGATGGTCTGGTGGGCTTTCCGCTGGATACTCGTGCTCGTAATCGTGCTCGTCCTCGGCTTGGTTCTTCGGGAGATATAGGTTTACCCGTCCGCCATGCATAATACATGAATATCCTTCTTGACATCACCGATATTCATGGTATAATGCCTGCATCATGATTGCCCGGACTCGGTTGCTGAATGAATTGCGGCTGCGGCTGGCGCGAAGCCGGGTTGTGGTGCTGTCGGGGCCTCGTCAATGTGGCAAGACGACCTTGGCCCGCGAAGTGGTGTCACCCGACTCGATCAATTATTTCGATCTGGAGGATCCGGTCGACGTGGGTCGACTTGAGGAGCCGATGACGGCGTTGGGCCCGTTGCGTGGTCTGGTGGTGATCGACGAAGTGCAACGGCGTCCGGATCTTTTTCCGGTTCTGCGGGTACTGGCGGACCGGGCCGACCTGCCGGCGCGGTTCCTGATCCTGGGGAGTGCGTCTGGAGATCTTCTGAGGCAGACCTCGGAAAGTCTGGCCGGGCGAATGGAACGGATGGCCATCGGTGGCTTTTCCCTGACGGAGCTGGGCGAGGCGGCCGAGGCGCGCCTTTGGCTGAGAGGCGGGTTCCCCCTTTCCTACCTGGCTACTGACGAGGCCGACAGCCGTGCCTGGCGCAAGGACTTCATTCAGACCCTGCTGGAACGCGACTTTCCCCAATGGGGGGTGCGGGTGCCGGCCATGGCCCTGCAGCGCTTCTGGAGCATGGTGGCGCATTATCATGGCCAGACCTGGAACGCGGCGGAGCCAGCCCGGGCGCTCGGAGTCAGTGAATCCACGGCCCGTCGTCACCTGGACCTGCTGACAGATGCCTTCATGATCCGTCAATTGCAGCCCTATCACGCCAACCTGCGCAAACGTCAGGTGAAGGCACCAAAGATGTATGTCCGGGACAGCGGGCTCCTGCATCAACTGCTCGGCATTGGATCGCAGAAGGACTTGCTCACCCATCCGAAGCTGGGCGCCTCGTGGGAGGGCTTCGTCCTTGAGCAGGTCTTGGGAAGCGAGCCCCACGACGAGGCCTTCTTCTGGGCCACCCACCAGGGGGCGGAGATGGATCTGGTGTTACGTCGTGGCGGTGATCTGTTCGGCATCGAGTGCAAGCGCAAGGATGTGCCGCGCCTGACGCCGTCGATGCGCATCGCCCTTCAAGACTTGGGCTTGTCGCGGGTGATCGTCCTCTATCCGGGGACGAAGCGCATCCCCTTGGCGGATCGGGTCGAGGGCATGCCGATCCAAGCTCTCGCGGAAGGAATGCCCCTGTTTGGGGCGTAAGAAGCGGCACATTTCGCCCGAAACACCGCGGGAATTGCGCCGGATGGCTTGGCAGTATATCCTATACCAACTCCATCACCATGAAGGGGCGCATCATGCGGACGATCCGGCTGGGCATTCTGGGGACGGGGAACATGGCCAAGGGGCACGCGCGGGGCTTTGCGGCGATGAAGGGGGTGCGCCTGGTGTCCTGCTGCGACCTGGTGCGCGAGCGAGCCGAGGCCTTTGCGGCGGAATTCGGCATCGGGGAGGCATATGACGATCCGCGCCGGATGCTGGCGGCGGGAAACCTGGATGCGGTGACGAATGTGACGATCGACGGCGCGCACTGCGCGACCACCCTGCTGGCCCTGCGCCACGGCCTGCATGTGCTTTGCGAGAAGCCGCTGGCGACCAACGGGGCGGACGCCTGGCGGATGGTCCGGGCGGCGCGGCGGGCCGGGGTGGTCAACATGGTGAACTTCTCCTATCGCGCCTCCGCGGCGCTGGCCCATGCCGCGCGGCTGGTGGCGGACGGACGGCTGGGCGAGCTGCGCCACATCGAGGCAAGCTACCTGCAGGGCTGGCTTTCGACGATGTCCCTGAAGGGGCGGTTCGACAGTCCGGGAGCGGCCTGGCGGCTGTGCTCGGCGACCGGCAGCCGCGGCGACCTCGGCGACATCGGCGTGCACATCGTCGACTTCGCCACCGCCGTCGCCGGGCCGGTCCGGCGGGTTTCCTGCCGACTCGCCACCTATCCCAAGGGCTCCGGCGACAACACGGTCAACGGCCTGCCGATGGATGCGAACGACAGCTTCGGGGCGGTCCTCGAGTTCGCCAACGGCGCGTTGGGCGTGGTGCATTCGACCCGCTGGGCCACCGGACACCCTAACAGCTTGCGCCTGAGGGTGTTCGGTACACGCGGAGCGCTGGTCGTCGATCTCGACCGGAGCTGGGGCGACCTCGAGGTCTGCCTCGGCCCGGCAGCGCTGCGCAAGGCGGCCTGGCGGACAGTGCACGCCCCCAGGATTCCGGGTCTCTACGAGCGGTTTATCCGCGCCATCCGCACCGGACGCCAGGGCACTCCCGACTTTGCGGTCGGGGCGCAGGTCCAGGATGTGCTCGACGCCTGCTTCCGCGCCGATGCTGCCGGACAGCCCGCCGAGATCCGGCGGCGATAGCTGCGCTTCCGGCGCCTGGCGCCGGGAACGCCAATCTCCGCATTGGCGTGTTGTGTTCGGGCGGAAGGTCAGGCGCGAGGCGCCGGGAACGCCAATCTCCGCATTGGCGTGTTGTGTTCGGGCGGAAGGTCAGGCGCG
>CAZBDL010000509.1:0-2712 GCA_964490525.1 uncultured Victivallales bacterium
GAGGCGAAGCCATTGTCTAGTGCCGCCATCCGCCAACTGGCGGATCGGCTTGCCGGCGAATCTACCACTCCACTGTCTAAGTGATTCATCGAGAATGATCACGAGCAAGAGGACGAGCACGAGCGAAGCCTCGCCCAAGGTAGGAGCCCGCTCCCGCGGGCGAACCTCTGTCCCCCGAAGAGCCAAACCGAGCCCGAACATGATTTGTGTCCCCATTCAGCGTTCCGCACCACGCCCAGGCGTGGCAAGCTCCGCACTTCCCCCCCACTCCCCATACCCCATACCCCATTCCGCGTTCCGCATTCCCCGCTCCGCACTTCCCCCCCCCATGCCCCATGCCCCATGCCCCACGCCCCATGCCACCAACCCGGGAGCCACCATGTTAGCGAAGACCTTCTCCTCCGCCATTCAGGGCGTGGATGCCTACCCGGTGGAGATCGAGATCAACAACACGGGGGAGGGCGACGACACGCACGTGGCGATTGTCGGCCTGCCGGATGCGGCCATTCGCGAGAGCCGCGACCGGGTCCGTTCGGCGCTGCGCAGTTGCGGCTATGTCCATCCGCGCGGCAGCACGATCGTCAACCTGGCCCCGGCCGACATCCGCAAGGAGGGCGCGGCCTTCGACCTGCCGATCGCCTTGGGCATGATCGCCGCCGGGGGCGGCATGGCGCGTGAGCGGCTGGCGTGCATGATGATGATCGGGGAGCTGGCGCTGGACGGGGCGGTGCGCCCGGTCCCGGGCCTCATCCCGATCGGCTTGCATGCGCGGCGGCGCGACGACCTTGCCGGCCTCCTGGTGCCACGCGCCAATGCCGCCGAGGCGGCCGTCGCCGCTGGCGACCGCATGCCCGTCTACCCCATCGCCAACCTGCGCGAGGCCGTGCGCTTCCTCTCCGGCGAAGGGGCGATTGAGCGCTATCGGCCATCGGCGGCGGAGGTGGCGGGGGCCCCGTCGGGGCGGATCCCGGACTTCGCCGACGTCAAGGGTCAGTCCGCCGCCAAGCGCGCCCTGGCGGTGGCGGCGGCCGGCGGACACAATGTCCTGATGGTCGGCCCCCCGGGCACTGGCAAGTCGATGCTCGCCAAGCGCCTGCCCGGCATCCTCCCGCCCATGCAGTGGGAGGAGTCGCTCGACGTCAGCCGCATCCACAGCGTGGTCGGGGCCTTGCCGCCGGGACGCCCCTTCCTGACCGAGCGGCCCTTCCGCTCGCCGCACCACACGATCAGCGATGCCGGGCTGCTGGGTGGACAAAGCATCCCCACGCCGGGCGAGGTCAGCCTGGCCCATCATGGCGTGCTCTTCCTCGACGAGCTGCCGGAGTTCCGCCGCAGTGTCCTCGAGGTCTTGCGCCAGCCCCTCGAGAACGGTTCGGTGACCATCTCCCGGGCTTCCGGGTCATGCACCTTCCCGGCCCGCTTCATGCTCATCGCGGCGATGAACCCGTGCCCTTGCGGCTACTATGGCGGCGGCCAGCGCGAATGCCGCTGCTCGGCATCCCAGATCCAGCGCTACCGCTCGCGCATCTCGGGGCCCCTACTGGACCGCATCGACATCCATGTCGAGCTGGCCTCCCTCTCCGAGGACGAGCTGATGAGTGCGCCCGACGGCGAGGCCAGTGCCGTGCTCCGGCGACAGGTCTCCGCCGCCCGTGCCCAGCAATGCGCGCGCTATGCCGCCGACGGCATCTATGCCAATGCCCAGATGGAGCCGCCTCACCTGCGCCAGCATGCCGCCCTCGACCGCGAGGGCCAGGCCAGCCTGCGCCAGGCCCTCAACGAAATGCACCTCAGCGCCCGCGCCCACGACCGCATCCTGCGCGTCGCCCGCACCATCGCCGACCTCGACCAGTCCGAAAACATCACTGCCCACCACCTCTACGAGGCCGTCCAGTACCGCTGCCTCGACCAACGCCTCTGGTGAGGCCCAGGGACATGGGGCAGAAAACCGAGGTGAAAGTCGATCCGGGCGAACGGCAGGCGCGTCCCCGGGGGGGGCTTGACATCGGACATGGCGGTGGTATGGTGGAGTGTACCAAAACATGTACGCCCAAGGGGTGCCAGCATGACCACGCTGACTGCGACCGACGCGCGGAAAGGCTTTTTTGAGCTCCTCAAGTCGGCTCAGGAGCGCCATGAAATATATCATATCCGCTACCGGAGCGGTGATGCCGTGCTCATGTCGCAGGACGAGTATGACAGCCTGCAGGAGACGCTGGGACTTCTTTCCAGCCCCGGGTTTCGGGAGGGATTTGAGCGTTCCCGCCGTGAGGCGGCGCGCGGAGAAACGCTGTCCTTTGACGAGGTCTTCGGGGAAGCGCAGTGACGTACCGTATTCGCTTCACTCGGCAGGCCGAAAAGGACGTCAAGGGCCTCACCCCAAAGTTGCGGGATAAGCTCAAGGACATCCTCCGTGCCCGGATCGCGGTCGATCCCTATTCCGGCAAGCCTCTCCTGGGCGATTTGAGGGGATGCTATTCTGTGCGGTTGAGCTACCAGGACCGAATTGTCTATTCCATCGATGACGACCAGCTGATCATCTTGGTGGTTCGGGCGAAGACACATTATGGACAATGAACGCGATAGTTCAGTGTCCCTCGACCAGGCGGCGATACTCCGCGTTCAGCCGCGCCTCATTCTTCGCACCACCTGCGGCAAGGCCCCGCCATTGCAAAGGCATGGGGTGGGCTTATGGTAAAGGTTTTGCCGTGT
>CAZBDL010000510.1:0-2711 GCA_964490525.1 uncultured Victivallales bacterium
CCGCAGGTGAGCGGCAGCACGATCTGGCACGCGGGCAACGACGGCGCCGGCTCGGCGGCGGCCATCGGCATGATGTTGGCCTGGGGGGGCCTCCATCCCGGGGCCGGGCATCTCCATCGCCAGTTGCCGGCCGGGCCCTGCGGGGTGGAGATGGAGGTCGTGGCGGTGGATCCTACCGCCGTCCGTGGGGTGCCGGCCTGGCTGCCGAACCCGGCCTTGTCCAAGGCCCGCCTGCTTCGGTACCGGTCGACGCCGCACGAGCCCTGGCGCGAGGCGCACGGAGCCGTGGCCCTGCGCCTGCCGCCGGAAAGTCCGCGTCTCGGCTTCGGCGACATCCTCCGGGTGCGCGGCACCTGCGCCCTGGCGGATCCGCCCCTGTTTCCCGGGGACTTCGACTTCCGCCGCCATCTGCTTTCCCAAGGCATCTGGCGGGTGGTGCAGGTGCGGGAGTGCGCCATCCGCGGGACGGCACCGGATTGGTGGCTGCGCCTCGGCCGGGTTGGGCTGGCGCTCCGCGACCGGCTGCTGGTCCGCCTGACCGCGCCATGCCGCAACGACGATAGCCGCCGGGTGCTCGCCGCCCTGCTCTTCGGTTGCCGACAAGGCCTGGATGCCCGTGAGCGCCAAGCCTTCCAGGCCAGCGGCACAATCCATGTCTTCGCGATCAGCGGCCTGCATGTCGGCATGGTCGGGCTGGCGCTGTTGTTGGCCCTGCGCTGGGTGCCGTTCCGCCCGCGCCACGTGCTGGTTCCGGTCCTGCTTGGCGCCTATGTCCTGTCCACCGGCTTCCAGCCGGCCGCCGTGCGGGCGCTACTGATGTTCGGGTTGTGGTTGGTGCAGCGGGCGCGTTTGCGTCCATCCTCCCCCCTCAACGCCGTTTTTCTGGCGGCGGTGGTGATCATGGCCTGCCAACCCCTGGCCTGCCTGGGCACCGGCTTCCAGTTCTCGTTCACCGTGACCGGCTTCCTGGTGCTGGCCTGGCAGTCCGGGCGGGCCTGGCCCGAGATGGCGGTCGGGTCGGGACGCTGGATCCCGGCCCGGCTGCTCAGGCCGTCGACCTTGGCCGCAAGCGGACTGCGCCGCCGGATTGCGGGCAGCGTCTACGTCTGCCTCGTTGCCTGGCTGGCCAGCCTCGGCATCAACCTCGTCCAGAACGGCGGCTTCGTGCCCTCGGCCCCCTTGACCAACTTCGCCCTGCTGCCGCTGCTTTCCGGACTGTTCATGGCGGTCTCGGTGCAGGCCCTGCTCCTGCCGGTGGCCTTCCTGGCCGACCTGATGGGGATGGGCGTCGAGGTTCTCCTCGGCCTCTGCCGGATGATCGGCGGCTACGACGCCGGGCTGGCCCGGGCCTGGCTGCCGCCGCATCCCGCCGTGCTGCTGCTCTACTACCTGGCCCTGGCGGTGCTGGTGACGGCCCATCGGCGCCTGCGGTCGCTGGCGGCGGCGGCCGTGCTCGGCGGCATCCTCGTCGCCTGGCACCTGCGCGACGCCGGACGCCCTCCCGCCGTGCTGGTGATGCAGGGCGGCGACAGCCAGGCACCGACCGTCGTCCTCTGTCCGGGCGCAGGCGAGGCGGCGGTGGTCGTCAATGCCCCGTCCCATGGCACCGCCCAGCTGCGCAACCTGCTGCGTGCCGAAGGGATCCGCGAGGTTGACACCCTGCTCCTGCCGTCGCCGCGCCGTGAGCATGCCCTTGGGGCCGCACCCCTGGTCGGGGCCGGGATCGTGCGGCGGCTTATGCTGCCCGCGACCTGGCGGGCCGGGATCTCGTCCCGGGAGGCCGTCGGAACCGCCCTCGCCGAAGACACCGAGGTCATACTTTTGCCGGTCTCCCGGGCCGGCCCCCTGCGCATGCGCCGCGCGGAGACGGGCCTCGACCTGCGCCTCCGCGACGGCACCGACTGGCGGCTCGCCTGGCGCACCGCCGAGGTCGCCGTCGAGGTCGTCTGCCGCGACTTGCAGCCCGGCCTGCGGCGGCTCGAGCTGCGCCTGCCGGGACAGCCCCCGCGCCGCCTCGACCTGCCCAACCGCAACCGCGCCGAGGTCATCCGGATTCCCCTCGGGCCGGCCGGCTTGACTTTCCCGCGAAACCCGCTATAGTTCCGGGCTCCCCGGATGGAGCCGGGTAGCCTGCGGTGCCTTCGGACCTGCCGCAGAATCGATTTCGTAAGTTATTGATAGAAAAAGAGAAAGGAGTGCGTTGTCATGTTCGGATGCCATTTCGGGCGATGTTTCCAGGTGTCGGTGGCCGGTGGCTCCTACCAGGAAGGCCTGACCGCCGTGCTTCATGGCCTGCCGCCGGGGTTGCTGCTGACCGAGCAGGCGATCTACGGCGACCTGCTGCTGCGCAAGCCCGGGGCCGACGAGCTTTCCTCGCCGCGCAAGGAGCCCGACCTGCCGATTCTCTATACCGGAGTGAACGCCGCCGACACCATCGAGGGGGCCGGCAACCACAACCACACGAACGGCACGCCCCTGACCATCCTCATCCCGAACCTCGACCGCCACTTCATCCATATCAAGCAGTACCAGGACACCAACCGCACGCCGCGCCCCGGGCATGCCTCGTATGCGTCGTTCATGAAATATGGCCCGGACGACGACGCGATCGGTGCGGGCATCTTCAGCGGGCGCTACACGTCGACGATCGTCGCTGCCGGCTTCGTCGCCAAGGAAGTCCTGCAGCGCCTGGGCATCGAGGTGTTCTCCTT
>CAZBDL010000511.1:0-2709 GCA_964490525.1 uncultured Victivallales bacterium
TCCCTTGCCGGGTTCAAGGACATCCCGTGGGACAATTCCCGCCCGACCCCCAACCGCCTGGTCGTCCAGGGTAGTTATGCGGAGGACTTTGCGCTATCGTATGACGAGATGTTCTGCAAGGAGGCCATCCTGCATGTCCCGCGCAACTACCAGCCCGACGACCTCCAGGGGATTCTCGCCATGATGGCCCGGGAAAAGGGTCTTGCCGACGGCCTCCTCAGCCGGATCGCCGACCCTGCCCAAGCCATGGACGCCTACCAGGCCCTGCGGCAGCCCGGCACCATCGCCGGCACCGTCGCCTTCGCCTGGCACGGCAAGGTGGCGTGAGACAAGCGCGGAATGCGGAGCTTGCCACGCCCGGGGCGTGGTGTGGATGGCGGATGGCGGATGGCGGATGGCAGATGGCGATAATGGATGACGGATGGCGGATGCCAGATGTTGGATATTGAAGATTGAAGATTGGATATTGAAAATTGAAAATTTCCCCTCTCCCCTATTGAACGTTGAGCGTTGAGCGTTGAAAGTTGAGCGTTCCTTCCCCCCCGACTCTCAAGAAAGGGCCAAGAGATGAACCATCGTCGCGCCATATCCTTGACGGGACGTCGTCACCCGTGCTCGGCCTTCACCCTGATTGAGTTGCTGGTGGTCATCGCCATCATCGCCATCCTCGCCGCCCTGCTCCTGCCGGCGCTGAAGAAGGCCAAGGAGAGTGCCTGGCGGGCTGTCTGCTTGAGCAACCAGAAGCAGTGCATCCTGGCCCGCCTCGCCTACGGCGACGACTACAGCGGCTATGTCGCTGAGGCCGCACCGCCCATCCAGCGTTCCAACGGCACCTGGAAGACCGGCGGCTGGCTCGATCCCATGATCAACGCCGGGATGCTCCCGGCCAAGCCCGCCGCCGCCCTGTGCCCAGCGGAAACTCCCAAGGCCTGGAAAAACACGGATGAGATCTACGGGGGCACCCAGCACTTCAGCACCACCGAATGCCCGATCTATTCCTTCACGCATCCCGATGCGGGCAATGTCTCGACCAAATACCGGGTCTTGTCGAGAATCAGGAAACCGAGCAATTACGTGGCGTTGCTGGACACCTGGAGCCACGGCATGCAGACCCAGATGCGTGATCCGCAGCCCTGGACCACTCCGAACGAATGGGCGTTTCCGGCCTTTCGCCATCCCGGACGGCAATGCAACACCGCCAAGTGGGACGGCAGCGCCGAGTCCGTCGATCGCAATACGCTCAAAAGCATGGGCTGGGGATGCGGCTATTTCGGATCCAATGGACAATATAACGACAACATCGGAACCTCGCTTGCCCTCTGAAGCGAAGCGGCGGATCTGCCTCTCGGAACTCCACAACCTTGCGAATTTCACCGACCAGGAGATTGCTCATGTCGTCTTTCCCGTTCCGTCTCGCCATGCTGGTCTTGCTGGGCGCATGCCTGGCGCCATGCCGCGGGCTGGCCTTGCCAGAACTGGCCAACGGCGACATGGCCTTGGGAGAGGATATTCCGTCCGGCTGGACGCTGACGGCGGACGAGGGGCCGATGCGCCTGGTGCGGGACACGGCGGACTTTGTCTCGGCCCCGGCCGCGCTGCGCCTGGAGGCGGTCGGCGGCAAGGCCAAGGGCAATGCCAGCCAGCGCATTGAACTTGTACCCGGTCAAGTATTTGCGGTGACGGGCAAGGTCAAGGCGGCGGGCCAGGTTGGCTACGCGGCCGTGGTCATGCTGGTTCCCGGAGCGAAGACCCCGTGGAACCCGCTGACCTCGTTTGCCAGCGCCACCGCCTGGGACGCGTTCTCGGCGAAGTTCACGGTGCCGGAGGGGGCGACCTGGGGCCTGCTGATGGTGTTCATGGACGGCGAGGGGCAGGTGTGGCTGGACGATGTGACGATCGCCGAGCCAGCCGCGGCGGCGGCGACCTCGGTGATCGAGGACTTCAACCGCGGCCCCGACTTCGCCTACAGCGACTTCGCCAAGGATGCCGCCGTGGCGCGTGACGGTGCCCTGCACATCAAGGCCCCGGCGGGGCGCGGCGGCGCGGCGCGCAATGCCGACCTGGACCTCGCCGCCTATGCCGATCGCACCCCGGTGCTGTGGCTGAAGACCGGCCCCGGCAACCGGGCCAAGCGGATCCGCCTCTTCTTCGAGGACGGCGCCAAGGCCCGGCGGACCTTCACCTATCCGCTCAACGGCATCGGTGCCGATGCGTTCACGATGGTGGTGCCCGAGGGCGGGCCGCCGCTGCGGGTGCCGGACGAGCCGTTTTCCCCGGCGACCGTGAAGATGTTCCAGATCCAGGGCGCATGGAACAACGATCCGGTCGAGGTCGTGGTCGACCGCATCGAGCTGGTCGCTCCGGACGCCGCCATGCTGGCCGAACGGGAAAAGGCGGCGGAACGCAAGGCCGAGGAACAGCGCCAGCAGGAACAGGCCGCTGCCGCCCGCGCCGAACAGGTTCGCCGCATGATCGCCGAGGGCACTCCCCACCCCAAGGATGGCCCCGAGGTGACCGGCATTGGTGCCGTCGCCCCGGATGTCCTCGCGGTCACCATCCAGGCCCAGCAGGTCGTCCATGCCGGTCCGGAGCCCTATGCGCCGGCCGAAGGCGACGAGATCCGTCCTGGCAAGAGTTGCGTCCCCGCCTGGGAGCGCGGTGCGGTTGCCGAAGCCCCGGTCGACCGCAGCCTGCATCGTTCGGGCAGCG
>CAZBDL010000512.1:0-2708 GCA_964490525.1 uncultured Victivallales bacterium
AAGCCCTTGCCGAAGCGATCCGACAACTGGCCGCCATGACGCCGTTGGAACGCCGACAAATGGGTATGTCTGGACGAAACTTCGTTTCCGTCAACTACAATCGTGAAAAAATTGCGCATACGCTTCTTGGTCATCTTGAAAAAATCCTTATTAAAACGCTTTGATATATGTTTTTGCCATTAACACGATGGTTTTGGGGATTGCTCTTGGCGCTGGCCTTGGTGGTAACGGGATGGCGGGTCATGGATCTGGCGGAAGAGGCCAGGGCAGGGAATCTGCACATGTCGCGTTGGGGATGGGAGGCCAGGGGATGGGAGGCGGGGATGGTGCAGGGGGCGATCATCGTGGTTGGCGCGGGATTGGCGGCGCTGGCTTGGGATCGTCTTGCATCATTGGGGAAGCGAAGCTAGACTGGTTGCTTGGCTTGGAGGCAAAGGGCGATGGCGCTGTACAAGTATCGGGCGGCGGACGCGTCGGGGAAGACGGCGGACATCCTCATCGAGGGTGACACGCAGGCGGACTCGCTGTCGCGGCTGCGCCAGCGGGGCTACACGCCGATTCGCTTTCTTGGGCAGGTGGAGAGCGACGGCGGGGGCGGCGGTCCGGAGGGGGGGCTATTCACGCGGCGGCGGTTCGACGTGGGGGAGTTCACCGACCGACTGGCGCCGTTGCTGCGGGCGCAGGTGCAGCTGGAGCGGGCGTTGGGGATCCTGGTGGACACGACGGAGAATCCGCGGATGCGGACGGTGGTGGCGGACCTGCGACGCGGGTTGCATGAGGGGAAGAAGTTTTCGGGTCTGATCCGGGATCGGGGCGCCTGCTTTCCGGGCTACTACGCGAACATGGTGGAGGCGGGCGAGGAGTCGGGGTCGCTGACCCAGGTGATCGTGGAGCTGCAGAAGTTCCTGGTCGAGCGTCGGCGCCTGCGCGAATTCCTGATCGCCAGCTCGATCTATCCGGTGATCGTGCTGACCGTGACCGGCGGGGTGGTGGGGCTGCTGATCACGGTGTTCATTCCGCGCTTCTCGCGGATCTTCACGGCTTCGGGCAAGCCGTTGCCGCTGCCGACGGCAATCATGGTGCGCTTCAGCGAACTGGTGACGGGACTGTGGTGGCTGTGGCTGCTGCTCTTGGCGGGAGGCTGCATCTTTGTCCACCTGGTGCGCCGGGGCGGGGCGCTGCGGCAATGGTGGGACGGCTTCCTGCTGCGCCTGCCGCTGCTCGGGCCGCTGGTGGCAGACATCGACGTGACGCGGTTCCTGCGGACGTTGGCGGTGCTGACGGAGAACCATGTGCATCTGCTGGACGCGATCGGGATCGCCCACCGGGTGCTGCAGAACCGGGCCATCCAGCAGTCGCTGGCGGGGATCGCCGGGGAACTGCGGGGCGGGGGCCGGCTGTCGGTTTCGCTCGGCAAGAGCGCCTTCGTGCCGCGGACGGTGATCCAGATGGTGGGGATCGGCGAGGAGACGGGCAATCTCGGGGGCATGCTGCGGGAGAGCGCGGACTTCTACGAGGAGACGATCCGCGACCGCATCCGGCGGCTGCTGGCGCTGTTTGAGCCGGCGATCATCCTGGTCCTGGCGGGGATCGTCCTGCTGGTGGTCTCCTCGGTCTTCTTCGCGATCCTCGAACTGAACAAACTCTGAGCCGGGAGAGTCCAATGCCATTGAGCCATGTGATTGCGCCCACTGCCGCCTTGCCGCCATGTACCTTCGAATCGCCTCACCCAGGAGACCATGCCATGAGACTGCCGCCGCGCCAGGTCCGCCGTCCGTTCACCCTGATGGAGATGCTGGTGGTGGTCGGCATCATCATGCTGATTGCCGCCGTCGCCATGCCGGCGTACTTCAAGATCCAGGACAACGCCAGCAAGGGGGCGACACGGGCGCAGATCAAGAGCTTCGAGACGGCGATCGCGGCGTTCCGGCTGGACTTGGGGCGCTTTCCGCGGTCGCTCGACGAGCTGGTGACGAGCACCGGGGACAAGCGCTGGAACGGCCCCTACCTGGGCAACACGAACTTCATCCCGAAGGATCCCTGGGGCAACGCCTACGTCTACCAGCAGCCGGGCTCGGGGGATCGTCCCTTCGAGATCATCTCCTACGGCAGCGACGGGGCGCCCGGAGGCTCGGGCAGCGGCATGGACATCTCCAACTACCTCGAAGAGTAGGCATTGCCCGGGTCCATGCCTCTTGGGATGCCTGGGGAAACCACGGGAGAGCCATGGCTGGAGGCGACATGACCCGAGGAGGGAGTGCCGTGGCGGGCAGGCGTGCCGCCCGCCGTCGGCGTGCGGGGGCGGCGCGCTTCACGCTGCTGGAAACGGTGGCGGTGCTGGCGATCCTGGCGGTGGTGCTGGGGCTGGCCCTGCCGGCGATCGGGCGGATTCCGGTGTTCCTGACGCTGGAGGGGTCGGCGCATCCGGTGCAGGCACTGCTCCAGGACGCGGGCATCCAGGCGCTGCACCAAGGGCAGGAGGTCACGGTGAAGGTCGCCAAGGACGTGGAGGCGGACAGCCTGACCTTCACGCTTTCCGGTGGCGGCGGCGGCGGCATCTACTCGCCGCCGCAGGCCGGGGCGGTGACGGTCGGGCCACCGGTGGCAGTGTCCTTCCCGGAGCTGGCCGAGGGGGACGACGTGGCCTATGTCTTCCATCCCGGGGGCACGGCCACGGGCCCGGAGATGCATCTGGCGCTGCGCGGGCG
>CAZBDL010000513.1:0-2699 GCA_964490525.1 uncultured Victivallales bacterium
AGGTCTGGCCCTTGACAATGGTCAGCGCCACGGCGTTGGCGATGCTGGTCAGGTTGGTGTCGGCGTAGGTCTTGGCGAGAGGGGTGTAGATCATCATCACATCGATGACGCTGTTGCTGGTGGCATCCCCGGAAGCCGTGGGGGCGGCGGCCGCGGCGGCAACGCCGGCGGCGGGAACTTCGGCGGGGACGCGGCCATCGCCTGCCGGGCGCGCGGGCAATGGCTGGGGGTGGCCACCCTCGAGCCGGCCACGCTTGGCCGGATCATAGTCGAACGCATAGTACTCATGGCCCCGGGCGTAGATGGAATGCTCCTGACCGGAGGCGGGCATGGTGAATTCCGCCGAGACCTTGCCATCCGTGCTGGCGATGGCAAAATAGCTGAACGGCTCGCCCTCGATCTTGCCGACCACGGTGGTGGTGGCATTGCAGTTGCGGTCCGAATAGTCGACGACGCCCACCAGCCTGCGGTCGTCGAAGAGGCTGAACTCCAGCCGTTCGCCGGGGGCATAGAGGGTGCCATCGGCGATTTCCTTCGCCACCTCGATGCGGCGGAGCCGGGTGACGCCCTCCAACTGCCGGACAATCCCGGGATCAGGCCCAAGGACAGGGGATCCGCCGGAGGAGAAAGGAGACGAATGCGGCGTCGGAACGACATCGACGACATCCGCGGCACAATGGTCGGCCTGGCCCACATCCCGTGCCGGAGAAGCCTGAAGGGGTTGCGACGCCAAGGGCTGGGATGGTTCACCCGGCACCGCCGGAGCCTGCTCCCAGACTGGCATGATCCATGTCGCCAGGAGCAGGATCGCCCCGGCGGCCATGCCCGCCATGACCCACCATCCGACATGAACCTTGACCCTTCCCCGGCCTGCCTGGTCTGCTTGGGCTTTCATCTTCGGCTCCTCCCCGGTCATGGTGGTGGCGGTTGGCGGGAAATGCTCTGGGATGGTACAAAGACCCCGGGTAATATAGTAGCGGCCCGCGGGGGCAAATGCAAGCGTCTTTCTGGCTGGCAAAGCGGACGTGGGGTGGTATGTTGCATGGCGGTTGCGGGGTGTCGTCAGGGATGCGTGATTCGGGATGGAGTCGGCATGAGCGAGACGAAGGCGGCAGGGAAGGCGACGGCGGCGGCCCCGCGCGGGGGCTTCCGCTTCTGGCATGCGCTGCTGGTGGTGGGGGTGGTGCTGCTGCTGCTGGCGCTGTTTTCGCACCATCCCGACGACCTGGCGGTGCTGGAGGGGGGCAGCGACGACGCATTGCGGAACTGGATTGGCCCGGCAGGCGCGCACACGGCGCGGATGCTGCTCTACCTTTTCGGCGTGGGGGCGTACCCCCTGCTGCTGCTGATGATCGTCTGCGCGCTGCGGCCGCTGATGTCGGCGCCGACCCAACGCCAAGGCTATGTCGGGGCGCTGGTCGCGGTGACCATCGGCACGACCGTGCTCTTGGCGATGTGGCCGGAGAACCTGGTCGACATCACCAGCCGCCTGGGCATCGGGCATGGCGGCGCCCCCGCCTCGGCGCTCTCCGGCGGGGTGCTGGGGCAGAAGCTGGCGGCCCCGCTGGACTCCCCGGCGCCAGGTCTGCTGACCGGCACCATCGGCATGGTCGGCGCGGCCATCACCGCCCTCGTCTTCCTGCTCACCGGCAGCGGCTTCCTGATCATCGCCGACTGGCTGCCGGTGTGGCGGCAATGGCAGGCGGCGCGCCAGGCCGCCCAACGGGCCCAAGGAACCACCGACGAGGTTGCTGGCGAGCGCCTCGAGCGGCGCGAACGCCTGCGCCGCGACCGCGAGGAGCGCCTCCGCCGCGAGCAGGAGGAGCAGCAACGGGCGGCGGCCGGGGTCGCGCCCGAGGCCGAGCCAGCGGCGGCACCGCCACCCGCCGCGCCCCGGGAGCCCGACCTGGAGGAGGACGAGGACGACGACGCGGAGCGGACGGCTGGCACCGTCAAGGCGGGACCGGCCAAGGCCCCGGCGCGCAAGCCGGCGGCGAAGCGTCCGGCCGCCTCGCAGCGTCCCGGCGCCGTCGACTATCGCCTGCCCCCGCTGAACCTGCTCGAGCCCGTGAAGTCCGGCGAGGTCGGGGAGAGCGCCGAGGCCATCAAGCGCAACCAGGAGACCCTGCAGTCGACGCTCGACAGCTTCGACCTCGACGCCACCGTCACCGGCGCCGTCAGCGGCCCCCGCGTCACCCGCTACGAGATCGCCCCCGAGCCCGGCGTCAAGGTCGAGAAGATCACCTCGATCAGCAACAACATCGCCATGGACCTCCAGGCCAAGAGCATCCGCGTCCTCGCCCCGATCCCCGGCAAGAACGCCGTCGGCGTCGAAGTCCCCAACCGCACCATGTTCGCGGTCCTGCTGCGCGAGATCATGGAGTCCGACGCCTGGAAGGGCAGCAAGGCCGAGATCCCCGTCATCCTCGGCAAGGAGGTCTCCGGCAATGTCGCCATCACCGACCTGGCCAAGGCCCCGCACCTGCTCATCGCCGGCGCCACCGGCAGCGGCAAGAGCGTCTGCATCAACACCCTGATCATGAGCCTGCTCTACCGCTTCACGCCCGACGAGCTGGGGCTCATCCTGGTCGACCCCAAGGTCGTCGAGTTCGAGATCTACAAGACCCTGCCGCACCTGCTCACTGAGGTCGTCAACGACCCCAAGAAGGTGCCCCGCGCCCTGCGCTGGGCGATCGGCG
>CAZBDL010000514.1:0-2683 GCA_964490525.1 uncultured Victivallales bacterium
CCGGACGGTGCGAGCGGAAGAGGCGGATGACGCCCTCGGCCTGGACTTGGGCGAAGGCCTTGCAGACGACGCTGCGCATGTCGCCCTTGTGCCACTCGTTGGGGCCGAAGACATTGGTGAACTTGAACCCGACAAAGCGCTCGAAGAGGCCATGGGCGCGGACCCAGCGGTCGAAGAGGTGCTTGGAGAATCCGTACATGTTGAGAGGGCGCAGGGCGTCGAGGCCGTCCTCGTCGTCGGCATAGCCCTGGGCGCCGTCGCCATAGGTCGCCGAACTGGAGGCATAGAGGAAGCGCAGGCCGTGGCGCAGGGCGAACTCGGCCAGCTCGACGGAATAGCGGTAGTTGTTGTCGAGCAGGTAGCCGGCGTCTGGCTCGGTGGTCGCCGAACAGGCCCCGAGATGGATGATAGCCCGGATGTCGCCGACGGGCAGCCGATCGGCCGTGAAGCGGGCCCGGAAATCGGCCTTGTCGAGGCAGTCGCGGAAGCGCAGGGCGCGCAGGTTGCGCCATTTCTCTGAGGTTCCGAGGTGGTCGACGACGAGGATGTCCTCCTCGCCGCGCCGGTTGAGCGCCCAGACGACGGCGCTGCCGATCAAGCCTGCCCCGCCGGTGACGATGATCATGGCGCTCTCCAGTCTGACCTTAGTGCTCCGGGACATAAGTTCGGTGACATCTGTGCTTATCGTACTCGTGCTCGTCCTCGTCGTCGTTCTCGATTATTCTTCAGAATTTTCGAGGACGATTACGATTGGCATGTCATCGTATTTATGTCCACATGTACTTCGTTTGGACACCTGCTGGAGCGTTCAACGTTCAAGTGGCCTAGTGTCTTCGTTATCCATTGAGAGTTAAACGTTGAGCGTTGGGCGTTTTCTTTCCGCCTCAGCCCATCCCGCCGAGCTTGCGCTGCAGCTCCTCCTGGAAGCCGCGCACATCGTCCGGGGTGGGCTGGCCCTTGGCGTTTTCGAGGGCCAGGCGCCCGTAGGCGTCGAGCACCCAGTCGGCGGTGGCCCCGGAGGCAAAGCGCACCGAGCCGCTCATCGCCGCGCCGGGACGGGCCAGGCTGCTGATCTCGACCACCGTGCCGGTGTCGACCATGTCCGCCTCGGTCACCGTCTCGGGATCGTCGTCCGCATCCCCGGCTTCCGCCTCGGCCGCCGCGCCCTTGCCCCAGTCCATGCCCTCGATCTCCGAGGCGAGAAGACGCAAGTCGAGGAAGGTCATCGTCGTCTGGTTGTCACGGCGCAGGATGGTCTGGATCTCCGCCAGGGGATGGCCTTGGCGCAAGAGGTCGGCAACACGCTGCTTCAGTTCGGTCCGGTCCATGGCTGTCCTTCGGGGATGAGGGGGGTTTCGCATACCATACGTTCGCACGGCGGATTCTCAAGAGCGCGAAGGGAAATGGCCGCCCCCCCCCCGTCCAGGACGCCTTGCCTTCTCCGGCGGCAGGAAATCCGCCTGGACGGCGCGCCGGGCTGGTAAATCGGGCAAGGGCTGGCATGGTTCCTGCTGCCCTGCCCATGACAAGGCTTGGCCACGAATCGGTCGGGCGGGCGAGGGCGAGAAGCGAAGAGGATCGGATCATGTGGTTTCATTTCGGCAGCCAGCGGCCAGGGGCGGCGGACAAGGACGCCGGCAGCCTGCACCGCGAGACGACGCAGCGGATCTTCAGCCGCCCGTCGGTCGCCGAGCTGGAGCGCGGCATCTTGAGCTGTGCGACCTGCGGCATGAAGATGGCGATCGCGACGGTGCCCGCGCTGGGCGTCGGGCGCTGTCCGCAGTGCGCCGGGATCTCCTTCTTTCCCCTGCGGGTCGGTGACTTCTGGCTGTACGAGCCTCTGGGCGGCGGCGGCATGGGCAGCGTCTACCATGCCTGCCATCGGCGCAACGAGGAGGCCGAGTTCGCGGTGAAGGTTCTGCCGCGCGAGCGCAAGGATGACCCCAGCCTGATCCAGTCGTTGCTGGAGGAATCCGCGGTGGGGCACCGCATCGGGCAGCATCCGCACCTCATGCAGGTCTATGAATATGGCCAGAAGGACGGCGAGCACTATGCGGTGTTCGAGTACATCGAGGGGATCCGGCTCGACCAGATGATCGAGGCGCCCGGGCGCCGCCCGATGAAGCAGGTCCTGCTCTGGGCGTTGCAGCTGCTCTCCGCCGAGCAGCACATGTACGATCGCGGCTACCTCTTCCGCGACCTCAAGCCGCAGAACGTGATCATCGACCAGAAGGGCAATGTCAAGCTCCTCGACTACGGCCTGGCGATGCCCATCGACGAGGCCCTCAACCATCCCGGCGACCAGATCAAGGGCTCTCCCTTCTACATTCCCCCGGAGCGCATCGTCGGCGCCGGCGAGGGCATGTGCAGCGAGATCTACAGCCTTGGCATGGTGCTTTTCCACATCCTCGCCAAGCGGACCTACTACTCGGCCGAGGACGTCAAGAAGCTCATCGGCAAGCATGTCGCCTCGTTGCGCGTCACCGATGTCTCGACCAAGCTCCCGGCCAAGACCGATCCCGAAATCATCGCCGTCCTCAACCGCATGATCCAGCGCGAGCCCCGGCAACGCCACCAGACCTACAAGGAACTCGGCGCCGACCTCTTCCGCATCTACAAGAAGTGCGCCTGAACAGACCCCCAGCCCCCGCGCCCCCCGTCGGTTTCGCCGCCGGGGGGCGCA
>CAZBDL010000515.1:0-2682 GCA_964490525.1 uncultured Victivallales bacterium
TCTGCGAGGTCCGCAAGGCCCCGCAGCGGGCCACCTACCTGGGCTACGGCACGGTGCGTCCGGTGCGCGAAGTGGAGCTGTCGGCGGAGGTGCGCGGACGGATCCTGCGCCTGCGTCCGGACCTCGAGGACGGCACCCTGGTGGCGGCGGGGGAGGAGCTACTGTGCCTCGACCCGGCGGACTACGAGGCGATGCGCGAGCAGGCGACGGCGGAGGTGGCGCTGCTGGCGGCGAGCCTGGCGCGGCTCGCCTTGCGCGAGGCGGACGACGCCGAGCGGCTGGCGCTGCTCGAGCAGGACGCGGCCCTGGCGGAACGCAACCTGTCCCGGCTCCGCGACCTGACGGCGCGCGACGCCAGCTCGGCGACGCTGGCCGAGCAGGCGGAACAGGCCTTCCTGCAACGCCGCAACAGCCTGGTGGCGCTGCGCAGCCAGGTCGCCCAGATTCCCGCCGAACGGGCCGAGCTGACGGCCCGCCACGCGGCCGCCGTGGCCCGGGAACGGATCGCCATCCTCGACCTGGCGCGCTGCCGGATCCTGGCGCCGTTCGCCGGGCGGGTCGGCAAGCTGACGGTGGAGGCGGGGCAATACGTCAATGTCGGACAAGGACTGCTGCGCCTGTCGGACGACCGCGAACTGGAGATTCCGGTGTCGGTCGATGCGGTCGACGCCCTGCGCCTTGGCCTTTCGGGGGGCGTCGGCGACCATGCCAACTGGCTCCAGGGAGTCGAACGCCTCCAGGCTGAGGTGGCCTGGGTCGACGCGCCGGTACCGGGCAGCCGACCCGCCCGGGTGCTGCGCGTCGCCGACGTCGACGCCGCCACCCGGACGGTCGTGCTGATCGTGCAGCCCCAGGACACCGCCGCTACCGAGGTGCCGTTGGTGGCGGGCATGTTCTGCCAGGTCCGGTTCCGCGGGGGGGAGATCCCGGATGCCGTCCTGCTGCCGCGCAGCGCAATCCAGTTTGGCGACCGCTTCTATCTGGTCGAGGAGGGGCGGCTGAAGGGGGCATCCCTGGCCATCCTGCAGCGCAACGAGGAGGGCTTCCTGGTCGATGGCGCGGGGCTGTCGGCGGGGACGCTGGTGGTGAGCGAGAAGCTGCCCTTCGGAATCATCGAGGGGATGCAAGTGCGGCCCGTGCCGGCGGCATCCGGCGGGGAAGCCGAGGCGGCGGCGGAACCGGAGCCATAGCATGCGCCGCTTCCTGACCATGCTCCTGGGCAATGCGGTGTTCGCCAACCTGCTCCTGGCGTTCATCGTGCTGGCCGGGATCATCGCCACGGCCCGCATGGTGCGCGAGATCTTTCCTCGCTTCTCGCTGGATCTGATCACGGTGACGGTCCCCTATCCGGGGGCCGATCCGGCCGAGGTCGAGGAAGGCATCTGCCTGAAGCTCGAGGAGGCGCTGGAGGGCATCGAGGGGGTGCGCAAGGTCAGCACCACGGCCCGCGAAGGGGCGGGCAGCGCCCTGGTGGAGCTGTCCGACGCGGCGGACGTGATCGACGTCAAGGACGAGGTCGAGAACCGCGTCAACGCCATCGTTTCGTTCCCGCTGGACGCCGAACGCCCGGTCATCCAGGAGCTGAAGTTCCGGGGCGACGTGCTCTGCCTGGCCGTCTGGGGCGATGTCCCCGAATACCAGCTCAAGGAGCTGGCCCGGGAGATCCAGGACGAGCTGATTGCGCTGCCCGAGGTGAGCCAGGTGGACATCAGCGGCATCCGCGACTACGAGATCATCGTCGAGGTGCGCGAGGCCATGCTGCGCCGCCACGGGCTGGGCTTCGACGAGGTGGTCCGGGCGGTCGCCGACCATGCGGTCAACCTGCATGGCGGCACGCTGAAGACCCGGGACGAGGAGATCCGCATCCGGACGGTGGGGCGCCGGTATGCGGCGGAGGAGTACGAATCGGTGCCGGTGGTGACGCGGGCGGACGGGGCGACGGTCCTGCTGGGTCAGATCGCCACGGTGCGCGACGGGTTCGACGAGGAGGTGAGCACGGCCGCCTACTTCAACGGCGTGCCAGCGGCCAACATCAACGTCTACAAGACCGAGGAGGAGGACTCGCTGCGCATCTCGGCGGCAGTCGACCGCTACCTGGCGGCGAAGCGCCCCTCGCTGCCGAGGACGATCACGGTCACCAAGTGGCGCGACAATTCGCGGCTGGTGGCGGAGCGGCTGACCATGCTGATCAACAACGGCCTGGTCGGGCTGGCCCTGGTCTTCCTGTCGCTGTGGCTGTTCCTCGACCTGCGGCTGAGCTTCTGGGTGACCATGGGCATCCCGATCTCCTTGGCCGGAGGCCTGGCGCTGATGGCGGTGCTGGGGGAAACCCTGAACATGATCACGCTCTTCGGGCTGATCATGGTG
Organism: uncultured Victivallales bacterium; assembly: GCA_964490525.1. Taxonomy (GTDB): domain Bacteria; phylum Verrucomicrobiota; class Lentisphaeria; order Victivallales; family CAZBDL01; genus CAZBDL01. Next base: position 2,368 of record CAZBDL010000515.1, read on the forward strand.
CTGGGGCTGATCGTGGACGACGCGATCGTGGTCGGCGAGTCGGTCTATGTGCAGCGGCGGGAAGGCCGGGGCGATTTCGCGTCGGCGGTCGAGGGCACCCGCGAGGTGGCCTGGCCGGTGGTCGCCGCCGTCCTCACCACGATCGTCGCCTTCATGCCCCTGCTCTTCGTCTCCGGGGTCATGGGCAAGTTCATCCGGCGGATCCCGATCCCGGTGATCGCCGCGCTCAGCGTCTCGCTGATCGAGGCCCTGTTCATCCTGCCGGTGCACCTGCGTCATCTGCCGGATTTCGCGACCCGGCAGGTCAGCCGCCTG
>CAZBDL010000516.1:0-2676 GCA_964490525.1 uncultured Victivallales bacterium
CGATGTGGATCTCAGATCGTGGTAATGGTTCCGGATCGGGTTCCTCCGCCGCCACCATGCCCTGCTCGTCATCCTCGCCGTCTATGCCTGGGCCGTTTATTCGGTGGTCGCCTACCGGGTGACCGAGGCCCCGCCTGGCACCATCACCCTGCGCCTCGGGCATTGGCAACTCGAGACCGGGGTGCGGGACGGCCTCAACGAGATGGCCCGGGAGTACCAGAAGATCAATCCGCGGGTGCGGATCATCCAGGACGCCGTGCCGGAGAGCGTCTACGGCCAATGGCTGAGCACCCAGGTCATGGGCGGCACGGCGCCCGACCTGCTGGAGGTCGGCATGGTTCCCTACCAGATCGCCCTGGCCTACTACAACCGCTATTGCCTGGTGCTGACCCCCTACGTCAACAAGCCCAACCCGTACAACCAGGGCACCGACCTGGCCGAGACCCCGTTGCGCAACACGTTCCGTGACGGCATGGCCTCGACCTACATCAACGAGCTGCAGGAGTTCATGCTGGTGCCGCTCTCGGCCTTCGCCATGCGCATCTTCTACAACCGCGACCTGCTCCGCGAGGTCACCGGCCGCGACGCACCGCCGGCCACCTTCCAGGAGTTCAAGGCGGCCTGCGCGAAGGCCGCGGCGATGACCGACGCCGAAGGCCGGGCGCTCGTCCCGATCGTCGGCTCCAAGTACCATTTCGGGATGTGGAACTACGGCATGGCCGACACGCTGACCTACCGGCTGATGGAACGGGCAGACTTCAACCGCGACGGCTTCGTCGGCAACGACGAGCTGTATGCGGCGGTGCGCTCCGGGATGGTCTCCTTCGAGAGCCCGCCAATCGCGGCGAACTTCCGCATGGTGCGGACCATCGCGGACTTCTGCCAGCCAGGGTTCACGGGGCTGACGCGGGATGACGGGGTGCTGCTCTTTGCGCAGCAGCGGGCGCTGTTCATGACCACCGGCACCTGGGACGCGCGCAGCCTCCAGGAGCAGACCCGTGGGAAGTTCGAATTGGGGGTCATGGATTTTCCGGTGCCGGGGCCCGACGACCCGGACTTCGGCGAAGTGGTGGCCGGGCCGCGCTACGAGAACCCCGGGGTGGGCTTCGCCTTCGCCGTGACCCGCACCAGCAAGCACCCGGAGGTGGCCCTCGACTTCCTGCTCTTTCTCGCCGCCAAGGAGAACAACGAGCGTCTGAACAAGATCATCGGCTGGATCCCGGCGATCGTCGGCACCGACATGGATCCGCTGCTGAAGGACTTCACGCCGTGCTTCGAGGGGGTCTACGGCAACTTCAACCCGAACCTCGGCGGCGAGACCTGGATCCGTTGGCTGCAGCTCAACTCGCTCTACCAGGTGAACCGCGACTTCACCTTCCAGGAGCTGGCCCGCCAGTTCGAGCCTTTCTACATCGAGAAGGGCTACTACGACTTCCTGGAGCAGATGAAGGACCGCCAGCGCGCGATGGCCATCAACGAGCGCTTCCTGGCCGGCCTGCGGGGCCAGGGGCTGTGCGCCGACGACCCGGCGGCGGCGACCTCGGCCTGGGTCAAGTACCGGGCCCAAACCCAGGAGCGCCAGGTGAACCACGAGATCTGGTACGCCGAGCAGATGAAGCGCGTCGAGGACGGCCCCGGCGACACCCGCTTCGGCCCCTACGAGCATCGTCCCGAGGTCCTGGCCCGGGCCCGCGCACGGCACCGGCAACGGCGCGCGGCCGGAAAGGACTAGCCGGATCATCGATCGGCACGGACAAGGCAACGGCGAGCACGAACGAACACGGAAAGCGGCAGGAACGACGATGGCGCCAAAGAAGATAGCCTGGCGGAATCTCCGGCACCACTGGGAGATGTACTGCTTCATCGTGCCGACGATCCTGCTCATCGCCCTCTTCCAGTACTATCCGGCGGCGAGCGGCATCTTCCACAGCTTCTACCGCTGGAACGGGGCGGAGATCGCCGAGTACATCGGCCTGGAGAACTTTCGGCGCCTGCTCACCAACACCGACTTCTGGCGCTCCTTCGAGCTGGCCTTCACCCTCGGCATCTGGAACGTCGCCAAGATGGTTCCCGCCCTGATGGTGGCGGTCTGCATCCACCGCTGCCGCAGCGTCCGCCTCCAGCTCGCCTACCGCATCCTCTTCGTCATCCCCATGGTCATCCCCGGCCTGATCATCGTCCTCATCTGGCGCTCCTTCTTCTTCGAGGCCACCAACGGCTACCTCAACCAGTTCCTCGTCGCCACCCGCCTGTTCGACGTGCTCGTCTGGCTCGACCGGACCTTCGCCTGGGGCGGCGTCTTCGCCCATGGCAGCTCACCGGCCTGGCTCGGCGACCCCAAGCTGATCGTCCCCGCCTGCATCATCTGGGGCTTTCCCTGGGTCGGCTCCTTCGCCGTGCTCACCTACCTGGCGCGGCTGCAGGGCATCCCGAAGGACATCTACGAGGCGGCGGACGTCGACGGGGTGACCTGGTGGTCGAAGTTCACGCGCATCGAGCTGCCGCTGATCACCGCCTCGATCAAGCTGTTGCTGGTGTTCGTGATCATCGACACGATCAAGGACGCGGGCATGATCCTCGCCCTGGCGGGGATGGAGGGCGGCCCCGGCGGCAACGCCACCGTGCCGGCCCTGTTCATGCTGCGCAAGGCCTTCATCCACCAGGACATGGGCTTCG
>CAZBDL010000517.1:0-2672 GCA_964490525.1 uncultured Victivallales bacterium
CGCAGGACGGCATTGACGAATCCCGCCGCGCCGCGCCCGCGGCGTTGGCGGGCATGGCTCACCGCCACGTCGACCGCCACTGGGGCCGCGATGCCGTGCTGGGTCAGGGCCTGGGTGAGCGCCGCCACCAGGATCGGACGCAGCTCCGCGTCGGCGCGCGGCGCAAGGCGGTCGAGCAGGGCGTCCGTCCGGGTGCGCTGACGGAACACGGCAAAGAGCAGGCTGGCGATGGCGCGGCGCGGCGCTTGGGGCGGCAGGCCGTCGAGGAGGTCGTCCAGCCCGATCCCTCGATGCCAGGCGGCCAGGCCTTCGGCGGCATGGCGGATGACCGCCTGGGCGACGGTCTCGGCATGGCTGGGCGGCGGGGGTTTCATGGGCGTGTTTCGTATCTTTGGCGGTTGGGTGCTATATTCGCGGTTCATCACGAACTTCGCAACCCGGAATGGCCGATGATCTCGGAAATACTTGCGGTGGCGTGCCTGGCCGTGCTTCAGGGGGTGACGGAATTTCTGCCGGTGAGCTCCTCCGGGCACCTGGCCCTGGCCGACCACCTGCTGGGGGTGAAGACGGAGGCGATCCTGGTCTCGGTGGTCCTTCATGCCGGCACCCTGGTGGCGGTGCTGCTGGTGTATTGGCAGGAGTTCCTCGCCTTGTTGCGTCCCGACCGGCGCCGCACCCTCCTCCAGGTGCTGGTGGCGACGGCCATGGTCGGCGTGGTCGGTCTGGGCATCCAGTTTCTCCGTCTTGAGGACGAGCTTTTCGGGAAGACCCTGCTGGTTCCGGCCGCCGGGTTCTTCGTCACGGCGACGTTGCTGCGGGTCGGTCTCTCCCGTCAGGCCCAGCAGGTGACCTTGGCGAAGATGCCTTGGCCGACGGCCCTGCGCATTGGCCTGTTCCAGGTGCTCGCCATCCTGCCGGGGATATCGCGCTCCGGGGCGACGATTTCCACCGCCCTGCGCCAGCGCCTGAAGCGCGACGATGCAGCGGCCTTCTCCTTCCTGCTGATGGTGCCCGCCGTGGCCGGGGCGGTGGTGGTGAAGCTGCTGGTTGTGATCCTCGACCGGCCGGGCACCCATGCCGTCTCCATCCCGGCCTTGGCGATCGGCTTCGTGATTGCCGCGGTGATCGGGTTCGCCGCCATCAACACCCTGCTCAAGTCGGTCCGCCGCGGCGACTTCCGGGCCTATTCCTGGTATTGCTTGGGCATGGGCATCTTCACGCTCGGCGTCGAGCTCTGGCAGCGCTTCGCCCCGGTGGTCAAATGAGTCCCCGGCATGGTTTCCCCGGAATGCGGTTGGGCTTGGCGGTCCTGGCGGTGGCGTTGATGCTCGCCATCGTCGTCGGCTGCGGCGGCCCCGGCGACGAGACGCGCCATCCCCGCTGGCAGCGCGCCATCCGGCTGCGCGACGAGGGCAAGCATGCCGCTGCCGCCCGCGAATGGGAGGAATACCTGCGCCGCTATCCGCCTGAGGGCACCCAGGCCCACCTTGAGCTTGCCCAGCTCTACCACGACTATCTCGACGACCCTCTGCTGGCGGTCTATCATTACCGGCGCCATCTTGAGATCCATCCGGATTCGGGCGATGTTGAGACCCTGGCGGTCTTCCGGTCGGCGGCGGAGAAGAAGTACTTTGCGGTGCTGGCCGAGACGTATTCGGCAGATGCCGCCTGGCGTCCCGAGGCGCAGCGCCTGCAGGCCGCCGAGGCGCAGGCCCGGGCCCTGATCGAGCGCCTCCTGGCCGAGAACCGCATCCTCAAGGAGCAGTCCGGCGTTCGGGTCGAGGCCACGGATGTCCCTGCTGCCGCGGCGCCCCCCGTCGTCCCGCCGTCCGACGGCGTGGTGGCGCCCCCCCTCCCGGCCCCGCCCGTCGAGTCGCCCGCCGCCGCCGTCCCGGAGCGTATCTTCGTGGTGCGCGACGGCGACACCCTGGCCAAGATTTCCCGTGAGGTCTACGGCAGCGCCAACCATTACCAGCGCATCTTCGAGGCCAACCGTGACCGCCTGGCTGCCCCCAACCAGCTCCAGGTCGGCCAAGCCCTGCGCATCCCCCCGCTCGACCTTCCGGGCGGCCAGTGATGTGCCCGCCCGTTTCCCGCCTTGCCAGGGGGATTTCCCCCCGGCTTGCATTTCGTCCGGAACGTGGCATAGGTATGAGCCGTTTCGGCGTCGAGTCCTTGACGTCAGGCGCAACCCTCCAGGCGCAATAGGATACAAAAAAGGAATTCATCCATGGCCCACACGAAATCGGCGATCAAGCGGCTCGGGACCAGCGAGAAGGAGCGGGTGCGCAACAAGTCGCGCATTGCGGCGATCAAGACCTTCGAGAAGAAGTTGCGGGCGGCGGTCGAGGCCGGGCAGGCCGAGCAGGCCACGGGCCTCCTCAAGGAGGCGGTGGCGAAGCTCGACAAGGCGGTGAAGGCGGGGACCATTCACCGCAACAAGAGCGCGCGCAAGAAGGCGCAGTTCAGCAAGCTGATGGCCGGGCTGACGAAGGCGGCGACGGCGTAGCGCCGGGGCACTGGCACGAGATTCACGCAACGGGCGGGAGCTTCCCGCCCGTTTGCTTTTCCGGGCGGTCGTTGGCGGCACGAGGCGAAGCCCTGTGCAATGTAGGAGCCCGCTCCCCCTTCGACAGGCTCAGGGCAGGCTGCGGGCGAACCTCTGTCTCCCG
>CAZBDL010000518.1:0-2670 GCA_964490525.1 uncultured Victivallales bacterium
GACTTCGCCCGGTTGATGGACGGCGCCCGCGAGGTCTCCTGCTCGGGCTTCGCCCAGGCCGTCGCCGAACGGATGTAGCTCGCCTGACACGGAATCCGGAGACGCCATGTTCAAACAGGCCGACATCGTCACCGCCATCGAGATCGCCACCTCGAAGGTCTGCGTCCTGATCGGCACCACTGACGACCGCGGCCATCTTGTCGTCCTGGCCCACGGCGAGCGCCCCAGCGCCGGCTGCGTGGTCAAGGGCGAGATCGTCAACATGGAAGCCGCCACCCGCATCCTCGAGGCCGCCATCCAGGACGCCGAGCAGTCGGCCGAGACCGAGATCGATCCCCGCCACGTCTATGTCGCGGTCACCGGCAACCACATCATCCCCTACCGGGGATTCGGCAGCGTGGCGGTGCAGGGCGAGGAGCGCAAGATCACCCAGGAGCACATCGACGAGGCCCTGCACAATGCCTCGCTGATCTCGCTGACCCCGGACCAGACGGTGATCAACCTGGTGGACGGGGACTTCCAGCTGGACAACTCCCGCCGCCTCCAGAACCCGCTCAACCAGACAGCCCACAAGCTGGAGGCCCACGTCCACATCGTCTGTGGCAACCGCAACCGGGTGGACAACTTCCTCTCGCCGTTGCGGGAGGTCGGACTGGACGACGGCAAGGGGGTGTTCAGCGCGCTGGCCAACGCCCACGCGGTGCTGACCGAGGAGTCCTTCCGGCGCGGTGTCCTGCTCATCGACCTGGGGGCCGGGACGACCGAATACATCCTTTTCCACGGGGCGGGGGTCTACGAGAGCGGCGTCCTGGCCGTCGGCTGCGAGCACCTGGCCAACGACCTCTCGCTGGCGCTGGACCTGAACATCGGCCAATGCCGCAAGATCCTCGCCGAGAATCCGCATGGCCAGCGCAAGCAGGGGGGACATGCCTTCCTCGAGATCACCGGCAACATCACCCGGCGCGAGATCCCCCTGGACGCCATCGACAAGGTCATCGACCTGCGCCTGCGTGAAACCTTCGGGCTGATCCGCCAGCGCCTGGCCGACCGCAACCATCTCCAGCACCTTGGCGGCGTGGTCGTCACCGGCGGAGGCGCCCTCCTGTCCAACACCAAGCCGGCCCTCTTCGCCGTCTTCGAGACGCCCGTCCAGGCCATCGGCAACGACCTTCCCGGCAACGTCACCGGCGCCGTCACCGATCTCAAGACGCCGCGCCACAGCATGGTCCTCGGCCTGCTGCGCTACGGCGTGACCATGGGCCGCGCCCCCCAACGCTCCCTGGTCACCGACCTCGACCGCACCCTGACCGACCTCCTCCGCCGCACCAAGCGCGCCCTCTTCGAAGGGATCAAGTTCTGATGCCTGCCCCGACCCCAGCCCCGACGCCAGCCGCCGCACCGGCAGAACCCGCGCCGCGCGTCGTCGTCATCGGCCTTGGCGGCGCCGGCCTGCGCGTCGCCGCCCACCTCTTCGCCCATCCCCGGGCCGCGTGGCTGACGGTTGCCGGGGTCGACACCGACGAACGGGCCCTCGCCGAAAGCGGACTCGCCGTCACCTTCGCCACTGGCTCGGAATGGACCCAAGGGCAAGGGTGCGGTGGCGATCCCCAGCGCGGCGCCCGCGCCCTGGCCCACAAGACCCAGAAGCAGATCGAGCAGTTCCTGCACGGCGCCACCCTCCTCTTCGTCGTCGGCGGCATGGGCGGCGGCGTCGCCACCGGCGGGGCACCCGTGCTCGGACGGCTTGCCCGGCGCCTGCGCATCCCGGCCATCTTCCTGGCCACCCTGCCCTTCTCCTTCGAAGGGCACGCCCGCAGGGAAACGGCTGAGGAGGGCATTCGCCAGCTGATTCCGGACGCCGAAGTCGTCATTCCCGTGCCCAACGACCTGCTGTTTGCGAATCTCGCTGCGGACACCGCCGCCGAAGCCGCCTTCCGCGCCGCCGACGAGGCCCTCTCCGGGGCCATCGTGACCTTGGCCGAGATCCTCCGCTGCCGATCCCTGCTGGCAGCCGACTTCGCCGACTTCCGGACCGTCATCGGAAACCGGAAGACCTACTGTGCCATCGGGTTCGGAGAGAGCGACGGGCATGCCGAAGGCGACCCCGCGCAACGCCTCCTCGAGGCCCTTGCTGCCTCACCCCTGCTCGGGGGCGCCACCCGCATCGCCGAGGCCGACGCCCTCGTCGCCGTGCTCTCCGGTGGCCAGGGTTTCACCATCGGGGAGATGAAGCAGGTCCTGGAGGCCGTCCAGCGGCATTGCCGCCCCGGCTGCCGCATCGTCGCCGGCGCCGTCACGGCGCCGGAGCTTGCCGACCGCCGGCGCATGACCGTCCTGGCCATCCAGTTCGACCCCCAAGCCCCGCCGCTGCCCGATCATGAGTTCCGCACCGCGACCCCAAGGCCCACCCTCTTCCGGGCGGTCGCCCCGCCATCCGCCTCGGGAAAGCCGGTCCAGGGCGAGTTTCCCCTCTTCGGCCTCAACCGCGGGATCTTCGAGAACACCGCGCCCAATGTCCATGACGGGGTCGATCTCGACGTCCCGACCTTCCAACGCCAGGAAATCACCATCGACAAGGGACGCTGAGCGCCATGTCCCGCGCCGCCCCGGCATTCGCCCGCCCGCCCAGCCGCCACCTCTGCGCCGCATCCCTCTGCCTGATCCTGATCT